>JBBSSN010000285.1:0-3417 GCA_038242035.1 Actinomycetales bacterium | reverse complement strand
TCCACGATGTCCGCCACGACGTCCCGTGGATCACGGTTCGAATCCGCCGTCGACGCGATGCTCCACAGGGTCTGGCCGGCTAGCACGGTCACCGAAGATGCATGAACGCCCACCGAGCCGGAGCCGACCGAGGCCTGGGCCGGTGCAGTGAAAAACCCGGCCAGCACCAGCGCCAAGACGGCGGCCAGCATCAGCGGCACGCCGACGAGCACGAAACGGCCCCGCCGGGTCAGACACAGCGCCGCCCGACCGGTCGGCCTGCCGGCTCCGATGGTGTGGGCGGCCTGCGGGGTACGGGGTGCCGGAGTCGGACGAACTGTGGGGGCGGTAGTGCCCGTGCGCTCTCTACGGGCGGCTGCGAAATCAAATACTGGTGTGGCGTTCATGGTCTTCACCTTTCACGGTACGAGGTTCCGGTGCGGCGCAACTCTCCTTGTGCCCGCTTTCCTGACGGGCGTTTTCCTTGCCCGGTCGTTTTCCTTGCCGGCAGTTTCCTTGCCGGCAGTTTCCTTGACTGGTCCCGCGGGCCGGGAAGGATGTTTCGGATGGGAGAAGCTGCGTAGAACACTTATTCGAAGCTGTATTTATCAGTTGTAGCACTAAGTGACGATGCCTGCCAAGACTCGCTAGAACATATGTTTGAAATGCGGGTAAAACTGACCTAGATTGGTAGCAGGATTCGGTCACAGGAAGAGTCCATCAGAGCCCACTGACATTAACCGCCGACTGGGCCCGCAGCACGTTCACGAAAGGGACAGCACGTCATGTCAGCTCCGGAATTCATCCTCCACAGCGGGAACAGCGCCAGCCGCGCCGGCTTCAAAGGCCTGACCGTGCGTCAGAAGAAAATCCTCGAATGCATCCAGCGTTCGATCAGCGACAAGGGCTATCCACCCTCGATGCGGGAGATCGGCGACGCCGTAGGTCTGGCAAGTCTTTCCAGCGTCACTCATCAGCTGGCGCAGCTGGAAAAACAGGGTTATCTCCGACGGGATGCCAAGCGGCCGCGGGCCATGGAAGTCCTGATTCCTTTGACCCTCGACAACGGCAAGGTTGAAATCGAAGGAGTGCCGGCCCCGGATCAGCTTCGCAGTGCGAGCGGCCTCAACATGGCGGAACTGAGCAGCTCCTCGGACACTGCCCTGGTGCCGCTGGTTGGGCGCATTGCCGCCGGCGGCCCGATCCTCGCCGACCAAGTGGTTGAGGACGTCATGCCGCTGCCCCGGCAGCTGGTGGGCCACGGAGAGCTGTTCATGCTCAAGGTCAGCGGAGATTCAATGGTCGACGCAGCGATCTGCGACGGAGACTGGGTGGTGGTCCGGCAACAGCCGAACGCGATTAATGGCGACATCGTGGCCGCCCTCCTCGACGACGAGGCGACCATCAAGACGTTCCGCCAGCGCGATGGACACACCTGGTTACTGCCTCAGAACACCCGCTACGAGCCGATCATGGGCGATCATGCCACCATAATGGGCCGGGTCGTCAGCGTGCTGCGGTCCATCTAGGTCAGCCGCGATACGGAAGCGGCCCGGTAACCGCAGCGCCCGATGTTCCGGCGGGGACTGTCGTTCCTGCGCGGCCTTCAGCTGCGACGTCCTCCTGCTACTGTCCGCTACTGTGCCGTCTCTTTGTCGGGCCGCAGACGCTGCAGTGCGCTCATCACCAGTGCACGATCGGTGGTTGGCCAAAACGGTGGCAGGGCGGCGCGCAGGAATCCGCCGTAGCGCGCTGTGGCGAGGCGTGAATCCAAAACCGCAACCACGCCGCGGTCGGTGGAGGAACGGATCAGTCGGCCGGCCCCCTGCGCCAGCCTGATCGCCGCATGGGTGGCGGAAACCGACATGAAGCCGTTGCCGCCGGCCTTTGCGACCGCCCGCGAGCGTGCAGTCATCAGCGGATCATCCGGGCGGGGGAACGGGATCCGGTCGATCACCACCAACCGGCAGGAAGCACCCTGCACGTCAACACCCTGCCAAAGCGACATGGTGCCGAACAGGCAGGTGTCCGGTTCCGCAGCGAATTGCCTGACCAGTGCTGCCATCGACGATTCACCCTGGCACAGCACATCGACGTCCAACCGCGGGCGAAGCGCTTCGGCAGCATCCTCGGCAGCGCGGCGGGACGAGAACAGGCACAAGGCACCGCCTCCGGAGGCACAGATCAGTGCCTCCAGCTCGTCAAGCTGCTCGGCTGAAGTTCCGCGCTCCGGTTTGGCCAAATGCGCCGCCACATAGAGCATTCCCTGTTTGGCGTAATTGAACGGAGATCCAACGTCCGCCCCGTTCCAGCTCGGGGCCCCGGGCCCAAGCAACCCCAAGCCGGCCGCGGCGGGATCAAAGGCGGCACCGATAGCCAACGTTGCCGAGGTCAACACCACCGTGTGCTCGGCGAAGAGCCCCTCGCGCAACTTGTCGGCGACGCTGAGCGGGGCAATGTTGATCAGGGCAGGAGCAGACTCGTCGGGCGGGGAATACCCCTGCTGCGGAGTAAACCCGCTGGGGCGGGAGATCCAGACGACTTCACCGGCCTCGCGCGCTACCAGCAGCCGCTCGGCCAACTCCAGAATCAGGGTAATGCGTGAACGCGCCATCTGCCGTCCGCCGTCGGCTGCATTGCCGGAGTCGGCCTTCGAATCCGACAGCGCCGTTCGACATGCGTCCCGCACTTGGTCGAGGGCCATTAATTGCGCTTCATTCAGTCCGGAAGCCAGCAAACCGGACGGCAAACCGTCAATGGCGGCTTCAAGATACGTTGCAGCGGAATTGAGTGCTTCGGCCGAGTTGCCCGTGTTCGTGCGGGCGCTGGACGCCGCAACGTGAATCATTTGGACGGAGAGCTGGCCGCTGACCGCGCCGGTGACCCTGTCCTGCAGCTCGTGGGCCTCGTCGACGACGACGACGTCATACTCCGGCAGGACGGCAAGACCTTCAAAGGCGCTGATGGCCAGCATCGCGTGGTTGGTCACGATCAGGTCCGCCTCCGCGCCGCGGACCTTCGCCAGTTCGCTGAAACACTCCAAGGCCAGAGGGCATTTCTGCGCGCCCAAGCACTCCATCGACGTCACCGATACCTGACGCCAAGCGCGGTCACTGACACCGGGGGTGAGTTCGTCCCGATCCCCCGTTTCGGTTTCCTCTGCCCAATCCCGAAGCCGGACTACCTCGCGGCCCAGTTGGCTGCCCGGTCCCGAGGAAGCCCCGGCAGGGTGAACTACGCTGGTGTCCTCCCCGAGGGCGAACAGCTGGCCTTCGGATGGTTCCTCGGAAGGAAAGCCACCTTGCAGCTTGTGCCTGCAGACGTAGTTACTGCGGCCCTTCACTAACGCCACCTTCACCGGCCGCGGCAGCATCCCGGAAATGGACTCGAGCAGACGTGGTAGATCGCGGCTGACAATCTGCGCCTGCAGTGCCAATG
>JBBSSN010000284.1:0-3425 GCA_038242035.1 Actinomycetales bacterium | reverse complement strand
CGCGACTGCACCGGTACGTCCAGCATCCCGTGGTCCGCCGTCAGCAGCAAAACCGTATCTGACGGTAGCTGCGATGCAAGACGCTTCATCGCCGCATCCAACTCTTCAAGCTGGTGTTCCCACGCAGCTGACTGGCAGCCGTGGCCGTGGCCGGCTTTGTCCAACTCGCTCCAGTAGAAGTACAGCAGCATGTTTTCATTAGCCGCCAACAGCTCGGCGGCTGCCGCCGTGCGGGCGTGCGGCGAAGTGGCTGCGTGGAATTCGCTGCCGCGCAAGGCCGCACGGGTCATCGGTGAATCGGCGAACTTCGGCAGGCTGACCGTCGCCACCGGAACGTTGCCGCGGAGCCGTTCAAAGACGGTGGGAAAAGGCTGCCAGGCAAGCGGATCCACACCCGGATCCCAACCGCCCAGCAGATTTACCACCTTGTCCTGTGCCGGATCCAGCACGTCGTACCCCACCATGCCGTGCTGACCGGGGGCGACGCCGGTCCCCAGGCTGGTCAGCGAGCTCACCGTGGTGGACGGAAAGGAAGAGCTAAGTGTTGCCATCCTGCTGTCGGGATCGCCCATAACCGAGCGCAGGAAGGGCGCATGCGCAGCCCGCTGGGCCAACAGCGCCTTACCGAGGCCGTCCACCAGCACTACACAGATCCGGCGGCCTGATGGAATATTGAGCGGATTCGTAAACCCCGGCACACCAAGCGCTGCCGCGCTGCTGCTGAGGACTTCGCCAATGGTGTTGCGCCCGTAACCGGGGGCCTTTGGCAACGGCTCCTGGGCCGGAACATCCGCTGCCGGCGTCAGCGCTACGGGCATCACTGCTGCGGGCATCACTGCTGCCGACGCAGCGTGTGCTGGTGGCGTCCCACCGGTCAATGCCACGCCCTAGCGCCGGTCGTGCCCGCGATTGAGCTTGGACCCAAGGGAGGGGAACCTGCCCCGTTCGACGGCGTGTGGCTCTCCTGGGGACGTGGCCGTGCCGGCGGCGTGTGACGCGGCCGGCGCAGCGGGCACTGCGGTGCTGATGCTGCTGGTATTGACGGCCCGCAGGGAGCGGGCAAAGGACTTGGCATCCTGCACCGCCTGCAGCCCGTCCGCCTCGGCACTGATCCGCAGGGCGATGTCTTCCTGGGCGACGGTGCCCGTGTAGCCGTGATCCGCGTCGCATTGGGGATCGGCGCAGCCGGCCGGGCCGATGTCGATCCGCTGGCCTCCCGACCAGGCGATGGAAACCGTCAGCTCCCGCACCGGATCGGATGGCTTGTAGTTTTGCGGCTGGGCATACAAATAGCTGAGCACCACGGATTTAATTTGGCTCACCGGAACGGATTCGGTGGATATCTGCGCCACCATCTGTTCGCCCTCGTCATCGAGCTGCTGATCGTCCACATGGGTGATCACCAACATGTCCTCGGTGAGCACCAGCACGGTGATGTGCCGGTGTACTTCGGTCCGGTCAAAATGGGTTTCCAAGTGGACCAGATGTGCCAGGCACGACCGCCCGTCAAGGGCATCCTCCACCACGTCGGCGACCAACGGCGGATAAAAGCCGGCCCGTTGCAGAGCCGCCTCGAGGTCATGGCCCTGGGCAGCGTGAGGCGTCGTGGTTCCGAACGAGTTCATGGCTCCATTTTCACAGATCCGACGCCCGCATGCTAACCGGCGTCAGGAGATCATCGCACGGCGTGCGCTGTCCGTCCGCTGTGCAGGATTTCCGATCCGCACGTCGGCGGCGAGGATCTGCAGTCCGTCCCGCCCTACCAACACCGGGTTGAACTCCACCAGCGCAATCTCCGGGTGCTCGTCCTTCAGCACGGCCAGCCGGGCCACCAGGTCCTCCAGCGCGGCAATGTCTACCGGCGGCAGGCCCTGATAACCGAATAATTTGCGCGCCGCCTGCGGGGAACGCACCAGGTCCGCCACGTCCGTCCCGGTCAGCGGGGGCACTCGATGCGCCCAGTCCCCCAACAGATTAACGGCGTCGCCGGCCAGTCCGAACGAGACAACCGGGCCCAGCAGCGGGTCCTCAATGGCCCGCAGTGTGCACGACTGTCCCACTGCTGCCATGCTCTGGACTTCCATGGCGAATCTTCCGAACGGCTCAAGCACCTTGGCCATCTGCGCGATGTTCAGCCGCAGCGAGACGGCGTCGTCGATATTGAGCCGCACCCCGCCCAGGTCCAGCCGATGGCGCAGCATGGCATCGGTCGTCTTCAGGGCCACCGGCCAGCCCAGCCGCTGCGCCGCGGCCACCGCCTCATCGGGCGTCTGGAAGGGTACGGATTCCAGCACCCGGATGTCGTAGTGCGCCAGCAGCTCCGCGCCCATACCCGGGTCCAGGGTCACCAGTGCGTCCCCCACGACGCCGTCCAGAAGGCCCTCCAGCGCCGCGGTGACCGCGTCGGAATCGATGCGCTCCGGTTCAGCAAAGGCCACCTGTTCGCGCTGGCGCCACTGTGCATAACGGACGACGGCGGCGAGTGCCCGAACGCCGTTGGCCGGGTTTGAGTAGCACGGCAGACCCGGACCGATCAGCCCCTCGACATAGATCGAAGGGTCCAAAATTCCGGTAAACGCCGCGACTACCGGCTTGCCCGCTTCCTGCCCACAGTCATAGAGCACCTGGGCAATCGCTTCAACTGTCAATCCGCGGGCGGGCAGCAGCGTCACCACGGCGGCGTGCACGCTCTCCCGGCGGAGCTCACCGAGCAGACGCCGCCGCAGGGTCGGAAGTGCCACGGACTGGCCGCTGTCCAGCTGCAGATCCGCTGTGATGGAACAAACGTGAAGTCCGTGGGCCTGGGCGGAATCCGCGACCACTTTGCCCAGCGCCAGGGAATTGCTGAACACGGCCAGGCCTGGACCGGCCGGCAGCGGCTGGCGATCCACGATCTGCGCCACATCCAGCAGCTCATCGATTGTCTCAACCCGGATGACACCGGCCTGGCGCAGCATTGCATCCAACGCACCTGGCGGAGCCGCGGTGGTGCGGACGGCGTGACCGGGCGGCAGCACCAGCCCCATCACCTCCGATTTCGCCACGATCACCGGCTTGCTGCGGGCCAGTCGGCGGCAGATCCGGGAAAACTTCCTCGGATTCCCGATGGATTCCAGATAGAGCCCGCACGCCCGCGTCTGCTCATCGTCTTCCCAATACTGCATCAGATCATTGCCGGAAACGTCGGCCCTGTTGCCGGCCGAGAGCATGCTGGAGAGTCCGACGCCACGCCGGCTGGATGCGGCGTACAGCGACACGCCGATCGCCGCGGACTGGCTGAACAATCCCAGGCCACCGCGGCGCGGCAGCGAAGGCGCCATCGAAGCGTTCAAGGACACGTCGGGATGCGTATTAGCCAGGCCGAGCGATGCGGGTCCGATCACGCGCATCCCGCTGGCCCTGGCCTGACGCACAAGGTCACGCTG
>JBBSSN010000283.1:0-3426 GCA_038242035.1 Actinomycetales bacterium | reverse complement strand
GCGCGTCATAGCCGTGCAGCACATCGGCGAACCCCACCGCCCGGGCCACCGCCGCCACCGTCCGCGGATTGTCTCCGGAAATGATGCGCAGGGAAACGCCCTGTTCGCGGAAATAGGACAGCGTGGCGGCCGCGTCGGAACGGATCTTCTCCCGGAACGTCAGCAGCGCAACGGGAGCCAGCTGGTCCGGCAGCTGTCCGTCACTCGCGCGGTCGACGGCGGACGGGGACGTTGTGTGCACCAGCAGCAAGGCGCGCAATCCGCCGGCGGCCAGCTCGGCCGCCGCCGCCAGCACCTGACGGTGGCCATCGGCGAGCGGATTGAGCAGCATTTCCGGTGCCCCGAAAAACCAGCCGGCCCGGCCAGCGGCGCCGTCGGGAGCGGGAACTGCGGGAGCGTGAGTAGCGCCGCTGTCGGGAGCGTGAGTAGCGCCGCTGTCGGGAACATGAGTAGCGCCGCTGTCGGGAACATGAGTAGCGCCGCTGTCGGGAACGTGAGTAGCGCC
Organism: Actinomycetales bacterium; assembly: GCA_038242035.1. Lineage (GTDB taxonomy): Bacteria > Actinomycetota > Actinomycetes > Actinomycetales > Micrococcaceae > Arthrobacter_M. The sequence goes on along the minus strand of JBBSSN010000283.1, from coordinate 2,921 downwards.
GCTGTCGGGAACATGAGTAGCGCCGCTGTCGGGAGCGTGAGTAGCGCCGCTGTCGGGAGCGTGAGTAGCGCCGCTGTCGGGAACGGCGCCGTCGAATACCACCCCACTGTATTTGCGCGCACTGCTGAAGGGCACAACCAGCACCGGTCGGACCGTCGTCGACCGGGTAAAGGCAGGCCGCAGCGCAGCGGCGGTGGCATTGGCGTTTCCGTCGGCGGCAAAATACCCGAGTGCGCCTTCCCAGCCGGACGGCAGGGATTCCCCGAGGGGATGGACGGCGTCGAAAACAATGCGTCCCTCGGTCAGCGTCCCGGTTTTATCCAGGCACACCATGTCAACGCGGGCCAGCCCCTCCACCGCCGGCAGCTCCTGCACCAACACCTGCCGCCGGGCCAGCGTCACGGCAGCCAGCGCAAAGGAAATACTGGTCAGCAAAACCAGCCCTTCCGGGATCATCGCCACAATGCTGGCCACCGCGCTGACCACGGCACCTTTCCACTCCCCCGAATCCAACGCCGGGCCCCAGCCGCCGCGGGCCTGAATCTGGCCATTCACGGTCAGCAGCACAATAGGGATCAGCGCCCACGTGATGTAGAGAATGATCCGGTTGATGGCGTTGCGGATTTCCGAATTCACCAGTGAGAACCGCTTGGCCTCTGCCGTCAGCTTGTTCGCGTAAGACTCGGCTCCGACGCGGATCACCCGCGCCGTGCCGGAGCCTGCAACGACGGATGAGCCCGAAAGCACGTCGTCACCGGCGGCTTTGCTGACGGAATCCGATTCACCGCTGAGCAGGGATTCATCCAGCTCCAGACCCTCTGCGGAGAGAACCCGCGCATCGGCCGGTACCTGATCCCCAGCCCGGAGCACCAGAACGTCATCGTGCACCACCGCTCCCACCGCCAGCTCCTGCACGGCGCCCTCCCGCAGCACCCGGGCCTTCGGCGCGTGCAGGACGGCGAGCTTGTCCAAGGTGCGTTTGGCCCGGAACTCCTGCACCACGCCGATGGCTATGTTGGCGACCACAATGAAGCCAAACAGCGCGTCACGTGGATCTCCGACCAGCAGAACAACCACCAGGCATCCGCCGAGGACGGCGTTGAACAGGGTCAGCAGATTGGCGCGCAGAATCTGCCAGATACTCCTGCTGCCCTCATGCGGCACAGCATTGGTCAGACCGGCAACCGTCCGGGTTTCCACCTGCCCGGCAGCCAGGCCCCGCTCCCGCAGCTCAACGTCGTCCAGCGGCGCGAGCAGCCCGCGGGAATGCGCCATTGCTGCCAAATGTGCGGCGGCGCGGGTCGACGGCCCGGATGCGGTCGCGGGTTTTTCCGGTCCCGCGGATTTTTCCGGTGCCGCGGTCTCTCCCGGTGCCGCGGGTTTTTCCGGTGCCGCAGTCTTTTGCGGTCTCGCGGAGTTTTCCGCTGCCGCGGACTTTCCCGGTCTCGCGGGTTGTTCGGGTATTTTCTGTCTTTTCGCTGGTTCAGCCAATAGAACCGGCTCCCGGCGTGAGCAGGGCTACCGTTTCCAGGTGATGCGTGTGCGGGTACAGATCAAAGGCCCGCAGTTTCGACAGTTTCCAGCCGGCCACGCGGAAGTAGCCGACGTCGCGGGCAAACGAGGCCGGGTCACACGAGACATAAGCGATGGCCCGCGGAGCCGAGGTGATCAGCTGGCGCACCACGTTCTTGCCGGCTCCGGCGCGCGGCGGATCCAGCAGTATCACATCAAAACCGGCTGCCTGGGCACCGCTCCGTTCGTGCAGGACGCGCTCCACCCGCCCCTGCCGGATCTCCACCTGGCCGGCAGAGTGGAGATTCTTCCGTGCATCCTTGCTGCTGCCGGCGGATCCTTCCACCGACAAGACAGATCCGGTAGGCCCGACGGCGTCAGCCAGCGAGGCGCTGAACAAGCCGGCGCCGGCGTACAGATCGGCCACGGTTGCGCCCGGTAACAAGTAGCCTCCTGTCTCTGCCCGGGTACCGGCGTGTCCGGCAGACGTGCCCGGGCCGGCGGTCAAAAATTCCATTACCGCGCCGGTGAGCACTTCCGGGGCACGGCGGTGGATCTGCCAGAAACCCCCTGAGCTGACGCGGAATTCATGCCCGACGGCCGTTTCACTGACCCGGCCGCGCCCGCTGATCAGCGTCAGCGCGCCGCTTTCCGGTACCCAGCCGGCCACAGAAACCCGAACCCCGGACGCAGCCTCCGTCCCCTCAGCGCCCTGATTGCCAGCGGCGTTGGTCTGCAGCTGCCTGGCAATTCGCGTCAGCGTCACGCCCCTGGCCTTCTCGGAGAGCCCCGGATCGGTGGCGAGCAGCACCAGAGGCGCCGAACCGTTGGCGGGCGCCGAGACCTCAATGCGCGTGATCCCGGTCAGGTCAATTTCCCACAGCCGCAAGGCATTGATTTCCGCCCCGGCCAGTGGCATCTGACGAACGGGGAGCACTGCCTCGGACCGGTGCGCATGCATTCCCAGTCTGCCCGGCTCCGTCGGCCCTCCGACAGCTGTGACCGCGAAGCCAGCCCGGGTCCGCCAGCCCAGGCCTGCAGGGTGGTCCTGCGCCGTGCCGACGTCATCCCCGTCGTCGCTGTCGTCCCCGTCCTCGCTGCCCCCGCCGTCGCTGCCCCCGCCGTCGAGGTCTTCCACCCCGGCTGCCAGCAGACCGGACGGTAAGGTTCCGTGCCCATCCGCCCCCGTGCCGCCGTCGAGCTCTATTCCAGCCAGGCGATGAAGCTGTTCGGCGAGCACCTCGGCCTTGAGGCGGCGCTGGCGAGGTCTGCTGATATGCCCGAATTCGGCCCCGCCCACCGGCTGCTGCCCCGCTGCCGCAGCCCTCAGCGAATCGGCCTCAGCCCAAAAATGCGGAACGCGGTCCGCGGACGCCTCAAGCACCTCGGTGACGTCCGCGCGCCAGAAG
>JBBSSN010000282.1:0-3439 GCA_038242035.1 Actinomycetales bacterium | reverse complement strand
GGGCAGCGTGCGGCCGGGAATCCGTCACCAAACCGCAACCCGCCGTCGTCGTCATATGGTCCAGATCACAGCAGCGGCCGCTGTAAGGTCGGCACAAGGCGCTCTCGGGCGCACCCCCGATGAGAGAAGCAACCCATGCGATCACGATATGCCGCCGTCTCCGTCCTTGCCGCTGCAGCCCTCCTGCTCACGGGGTGCGTTGATAACAGCACTCCCGCCGCGGGCGGTGGCGGCACCTCCTCCGGATCCTCCGGCTCCGCAGACGCGGTTGCGGTCAAGAAGAATGACGCGATAGCTGCCATGCTGCCGGAGAAGATCAAGACCGCCGGGATCCTCAACGTCGGGATGGCGAACAATTACCCGCCGAACGAGTTCAAGGACAGCAACGGCAAACCCGCCGGCTGGTCCGTGGATCTGACCAACGCCCTGGGCCAGGTGCTCGGCCTGAAGGTCAACTTCGACATCGGCACGTTCGACAACATCCTGCCCGCCATCAAGGCCGGCAAGGATGACATGGGCATGTCCTCCTTCACGGATACCGCCGAGCGGGAGAAGCAGGTGGACTTCGTCAACTACTACTCGGCCGGCATCCAGTGGGCCGCCCCGGTGGGCAAGACGGTGGATCCAGAGAACGCCTGCGGCCTAAAAGTGGCTGTCCAGGCCACCACGTATGAGGACACCCATGAGGTCCCCGCCAAATCGAAGGCCTGCACGGATGCGGGCAAGCCGGCCATCGAGATCTTCAAGTACGACGCGCAGGACCAGGCCACAAATGCGCTGGTGGTGGGCCAGGTGGATGCGATGAGCGCTGATTCTCCAGTCACGCTGTACGCCATCTCGCAGACCAAGGGCAAGCTGCAGCCGGCCGGCGGCGCATTCGAGGTCGCCCCGTATGGAATGCCGGTGGCCAAGGACAGCCAATTCACCCCGGTGCTGCAGAAGGCCCTGCAGGCGCTGATCGACGACGGCAGCTACACCAAGATCCTGACCAAGTGGGGCGTGGAAAGCGGCGGGATCCAGACGGCTACCATCAACGTCGGCGCGAAGGGGTAACCGGCCATGCTGGATCCGGAGGAGGGCGAGGCCATCAGGGCCGTCCCGCTGCGGCACCCGTGGCGCGCCCTGATCGCCGTTGTCCTGGTGCTTGCCCTGGCGGTCTTCATTCTCGACGCCGCCCAGCGCGAGGATTACGGCTGGGCCGAAGTGGGCAAATACATCTTCGACAAGCGGATCAGCCAGGCCGCGCTGGTGACCCTGCAGTTGACGGTTTATTCCATGCTGATCGCCATTGCCCTCGGGCTGCTGCTGGCCATCATGCGGCTCTCGCCGAACCCGGTGGTCAAGAGTGTCGCCTGGCTGTACCTGTGGATCTTCCGCGGCACGCCCGTGTATGTGCAACTGGTCTTCTGGGGCATCGTGGCACTGATCTATCCGGTGCTCACGCTGGGCGTTCCCTTCATGACGCCGTGGGTCACCGTGCCCAATGACATTTTCCTGAATCTCTTTATCACCGCGGTGATCGGGCTGGCGCTCAATGAGGCGGCGTACATGTCCGAGATCGTGCGCGCCGGCCTGTTGTCGGTGGACGAGGGGCAGGAAGAGGCGTCCAAGGCCCTGGCGATGTCCTGGGGACAGACCATGCGCTACATCGTGGTGCCGCAGGCTATGAAGATCATTATTCCGCCGACAGGCAACGAGGTGATCTCGATGCTCAAGACCACGTCCCTGGTGGCGGCGATACCGTTGAGCATCGATCTCTACGGAGTCTCACGCGGCATTTCGGCGGTGACGTTCACCCCGGTGCCGCTGCTGATCGTGGCCTCCATCTGGTATCTGCTGTTCACCTCGGTGCTGATGGTGGGCCAGCATTTCATTGAAAAGCGCTTCTCCCGCGGGACCGGGCGGCGTAAGGCGGATAAGCCGACGGCGGGCGGTGACCCGGCTGCCTTCGCAGGTTCCCACGCCGGTAACGGTCCGACGGCGGCACTGATCGACGCGCCCACCGGCAACGATGCAGGGGGCAAGGGATGACAGACATGACCATGGTGCACGCGGACCGTGTATCCAAAAGCTTCGGATCCAACAAGGTGCTGCGAAGCATCAGTCTGACCGTGGACGCCGGCGAAGTGCTGTGCATTGTGGGCCCCAGCGGCTCCGGAAAGTCCACCTTTCTGCGCTGCATTAATCACCTGGAACGGGTGGATGCGGGCCGGCTCTCCGTGGAAGGCCAGCTGGTCGGGTACCGGGAGAAGGGCGGCAGGCTGTACGAGCTCAAGCCGAAGGAAGCGGCCCTCCAGCGCCGTGACATCGGCATGGTGTTCCAGCGCTTTAACCTCTTCCCTCATTTGACTGCGGTGGAGAACATCATCCAGGCCCCGATGCGGGTCAAGCGGATGTCCAAGGCCAAGGCGACCGCACGGGCGATGGAGCTGATGGAACGGGTGGGGCTGGGCGACAAGGGCGATTACTACCCTGCGCACCTCTCCGGGGGCCAGCAGCAGCGCGTGGCCATTGCCCGTGCCTTGGCGATGGACCCGAAGCTGATGCTCTTCGACGAACCGACAAGCGCGCTGGACCCCGAGCTGGTCGGCGAGGTGCTGGATGTGATGAAGGGGCTGGCGAAGAGCGGCATGACCATGATCGTGGTGACACACGAGATGGGCTTTGCGCGTGAAGTGGCTGATTCATTGGTGTTCATGGACGGCGGCGTCGTGGTGGAATCCGGCGATCCGCGCCAGGTGCTGACCGACCCGCAGCATGAGCGGACCAAGGCTTTCCTGTCCAAGGTCCTCTGAACTGAATGCTCTGAACTGAATGCTCTGAGCCGGAAACGCTGAGCCGCAGCCTGCCACTCGAGGACGGGGCGTGCCCACGAAACCGGGGCTGGGCCGCACCGTCGTCGCGGGTACCCCCCGTTCTCAGCGGCGGCGGCGGCCCCAGGCAGGCCGGTGCCGGTGGGGCTACCCGTCTCCGGCTGCGTCCGGTGCAATAGGTTCGCGGGCAAAAGCGCCTCGGCGTGAACTCGGGGCCGATAGTCCGGGGCGCGGGCGCCGGATCGCGGGGACCGGCCTGACGAGGACGGGGCGCACCCGTGACACCGGTGCGGGGCCGCCCCTTCCCCGCGCGGCCGCCCCTTCCCCGCTGGGCCGCCCCTTCCCCGCTGGGCCGCCCCTTCCCCGCGGGACCGCTACCCTTAATGTCATGCCCTCTTCGTATCCACCGCTGCTCGACACCGAGACCATCTGCGAATTGGTCGGCACTACCTCGTACACGCGGGGCAGGGCCTACGCCCGGAAGCGGTCTGTCTCCAACGTCACATGGGACGGGGCCGCCCTGAAGCTGGCTGGCAAGGTGCAGGGAAACAGGGCTTCGCCGTACCGGACCGCGGTGTTGTTTTCCGCGGTCAAAACGGGTCTACGTCCGGATGCCGATCTTCGTC
>JBBSSN010000281.1:0-3440 GCA_038242035.1 Actinomycetales bacterium | reverse complement strand
GGCATCGGGATGCGACATTGTCCGGGTGGCGTGCCCGTCCGCAGACGACGCCGAAGCGTTGCCGATCATCGCCCGGAAATCCCAAATTCCGGTCATCGCGGACATCCACTTCCAGCCGAAGTACGTTTTCGCGGCCATCGATGCCGGTTGTGCGGCAGTCCGGGTGAATCCCGGGAACATCCGCAAATTCGATGATCAGATTAAGGAGATCGCGCAGGCCGCCAAGGACCACGGCACGTCCATCCGGATCGGCGTGAACGCCGGCTCGCTGGACCCGCGCCTGATGGAAAAATACGGTAAGGCCACGCCGGAGGCACTGGTGGAATCGGCGGTATGGGAGGCGTCCCTGTTTGAGGAACACGACTTCCATGACTTCAAGATCTCCGTCAAGCACAATGATCCGGTGGTCATGGTGCGGGCCTATGAGCTGCTGGCGGAGCGCGGTGATTGGCCACTGCACCTGGGCGTGACGGAGGCGGGCCCCGCTTTTCAGGGCACCATCAAATCCGCTACCGCCTTCGGGGCGCTGCTGTCCAAGGGCATTGGCGATACCATTCGCGTATCCCTCTCCGCGCCGCCCGTTGAGGAGATCAAGGTGGGCAACCAGATTCTGCAGTCGCTGAATCTGCGGCCCCGCAAACTGGAAATCGTCTCCTGCCCGTCCTGCGGCCGGGCCCAGGTCGATGTTTATACCTTGGCCGAGCAGGTTACCGCCGGGCTTGAAGGCATGGAAATCCCGTTGCGCGTGGCGGTGATGGGCTGTGTAGTAAATGGCCCCGGCGAGGCCCGCGAGGCGGACCTGGGTGTTGCTTCCGGAAACGGCAAGGGGCAGATTTTTGTGAAGGGAAAGGTCATTAAGACTGTTCCCGAGGACCAGATTGTTGAGACACTCATTGAAGAGGCCATGAAAATCGCAGAGCAGATGGGGGACGCCAGTGGCGACGATTCGCTCAAGGGTGGTCCCGTGGTTAGCGTCTCGTAGCGGCCCCCGCGCCGGTCCGGTCCGACCGCTGGTTCACCAGGATACGGCGGCCCTTGCGGAGCTGGCCGGTCGGGACCCGGTGGCCAATGTCTTTGTAGCGTCACAACTGGCCGCTGGAAAGAGTGCCGTCCCGCCGTCTTTGGGCACGGTGATGCTGGGGTATTTCGAGGACGACGGCGAACTGGCGGCCGCCTGCTGGGTCGGCGCAAATGTTGTTCCCGTCCAGGCGACGTCCCTGCACGCCCGCACCTTCGGGCGCTGGCTGGCATCCTCCGCACGCAAGCCGGCCTCCATCTTCGGACCTGCCGAGGCTGTCCTGGCCATCTTCGATGAGATGGAGGCCGCCGGCGTCAAGCCGGCTGACGTTAGAGCCAACCAACCGCTGCTCGTGATGGCCTCCGACCCGATTCTGCCCGGCAATCCCGGGCTGGTCGCTACCCGAGGAGAATATTTTTCCGCCATTCTGCCGGCGGCCGCTGCGATGTTTGAAGAAGAAGTAGGCTATTCGCCATTCGTCGGCGGTGAAGATCACTATCGTCGACGCGTCGCCGGGCTGATCGACCAGGGCCACTCCCTGAGCCACGTGAACGACGCCGGAGAAGTCATCTTTAAAGCCGACCTTGGGGCAGTTTCCGCTGATGCCAGCCAGATCCAGGGCGTGTGGCTCAACCCCGACTATCGCGGACGCGGCCTCAGCGCCGGCTACATGGCCGCCGTCGTCCGCCTTGCACAGCGGCACGCGCCGCTGACCAGTCTTTATGTCAACGACTACAATATTCGGGCCCGCGCCACCTACCAACGCGTGGGTTTCCGGCAGGTAGGGACGTTCGCAACGGTATTGTTCTAGACTTTCTGGATTTTTCCAGGCAGCACATGGGCGGGACGTCTGCAGGAGGAGGACCAATGACAGCAGCAGAGGCCGGCGGGGCATTCGACGGGGAAACGGGGGACCTTTTCCGCTCGCTGAAATCCCTGCGGGTTGTTGTTGACGGCGCTGTCGCGGAGGTTAAGTTAGTCGGTCCCGGCAGGGGCAATGCGATGGGCCCGGACTTCTGGGATGAGCTGCCATTGGTGTTCGGCGCGTTGAGTGCGGACCTGCGGGTTCGTGCGGTCCTGCTCTATGGCGCCGGTGGAAACTTCAGTTATGGTCTGGACCTGATCACCATGGAACCGGTTTTCGCCGCGCTCATGCACGGAAACGGGAGAAATGCCGACCGGCGTGCGGAATTCCGCCGGACAATCGGGAGGCTGCAGCAGGCCGTGGCATCGGTGCAGAATTGCGTTAAGCCGGTGATTGCCGCGGTGGATGGTTGGTGCATCGGCGGGGGCGTGGATGTAGCGGCGGCCGCGGATATTAGAATCGCCTCGCCGGGAGCGAAATTCAGTGTCCGCGAGGTCAGGATGGCCATCGTGGCAGATCTGGGGTCCCTGCAACGGCTTCCGCGGCTCATCGGCGAAGTAGCCACGCGGCACCTGGCTCTTACCGGCGAAGACGTGGACGCGGCCAGGGCCCTGTCCCTGGGGCTCGTAACGGAGCTGGCCCAGGACGTGCTGGGCCGTGGGCGCGAGTTGGCGGCGGCTGTTGCAGCCAATCCGCCGCTGGCAGTGCAGGGCGTCAAGGAAGTCCTCAATTTCGGCCACAGCATGGAAGTGCAGTCGGGATTGGACTACGTGGCTGCCTGGAACTCGGCCTTCCTGCCCAGTGAGGACTTTGCCGAAGCCATGGGTTCCTTTGGCGAACAACGCCGACGGCGCGCCCGGGAGGGCGGAAATGATGACCCCGGCTAGCCGGCGCGGAGAGGGAAGAACTCCGCACGGCTTTTCCCGGATGGTGAATTTCTGCGACGCTGTGGTGGCGATCGCCATCACTTTGCTGATTCTGCCGCTGGTCGACCCTGCCGGCAGTATTGGCTCGCTTAGCGTTAGAGAGCTCTTTGTGCAGAACGCTTTCCGCTTATTTGTTTTTGTGCTCAGTTTTGCCGTGATCGGGAACTTTTGGCTGATACACCACATTCCTGCCGTTTCCCACTGAGCTGCTGGGCTCGGCAGACCGGCGTGACCTTGCCACGTACGGGGTCTATATCGGAACTTTGGTCCTCACCAGCGCAGCCACGTTGCTGCAGCAGGTCATCGTGGTGGGGTCTGCGGACGTTCACGCCCCCGGTAACCACAGACCGCCGTCGTTCAGGCCCGCCCTGATCACCACGACCCTGCTGATTCTGGCGCTCGTTGTCGCTTTGACGATCCGTGGGATTGGCATGTGGTCACTGCTGTTGCCGGCCGTAGGCGAACCGCTTGAACGCCTCCTCAACGCACGTGAGCGGCCACGCTAACCGTTGACCGAGGGCTGGTCCCGGTCCTCGCGCTGCCGTAGTCTTTATGCAACAAGTTGCCTAAAGGAGTTGCACCCGTGACGAACTATCCCCATCTGATGAAGCCGCTGGATCTGGGTTTCCTG
>JBBSSN010000280.1:0-3445 GCA_038242035.1 Actinomycetales bacterium | reverse complement strand
CCCCCGTGACGGCACAGAAAACGACGACCAGCAGCACCGTGTTGTCCCGCAGAAACTGCGCGCACAGCTGCAAAGCGGCGATGGAACCGGTAAGGACCAGCAGATAGCGTCCGGGGACGGCGAACGGCTCGGAGGTCCGGTCCATCTGAGGAGTCTTCATCTGTCTATTGAACCAAGCGGGACCAAACGTGACGAAGCAGTCAACGGATTGGCGTCGCCCCGGCCCCGCAGCGAGCGCGGCTCCGGCGGCTGCCGCGTCCTGCTCTGCCCGGCGGGTGGCAGAATACATCAGGTGGCCCTGGATAATTCGCTGATCCCGCTGCTGGGCCGTGGTGCTGCCCCGGAGCAGCTGCAGCATGTGCGGACAATTCCGGCGCGCACGGCGGTGACCGCCCCATGGCCGGGCTGGGTCCATCCCGATGTCATTAACGCCTACGCTGCCGTGGGTGTGCATGACCCCTGGCGACATCAAATCCGGGGTGCTGAATTGGCACACGGCGGCCGCCACGTTGTCATCGCGACCGGCACGGCGTCCGGAAAGTCCCTGGCCTACCAGCTCCCCGCCGTGGACGCCGTCCACCGGGCGGAACTTTCGGTGCTGGCGCAGCCGGGAAGAATCGACCCGGACGGAGCCGTGGCGCTGTACCTCTCCCCGACCAAGGCGTTGGCTGCAGATCAGTATGCCGCCATCCGGTCGCTTAAACTGCCGACCATTCGGGCTGCCACCTATGACGGCGACACCGACAGCACCGATCGCCGCTGGATCCGTGACCACGCCAATTTTGTCCTCTGCAACCCGGATATGCTGCATTTTGGCGTCCTGCCCAACCACACGTGGTGGGCCAGATACTTCCGTCGCCTCAAATACGTCATCGTCGACGAGGCCCACAGCTACCGCGGCGTCTTCGGCTCACACGTGGCCAATCTGATGCGCAGGCTGCGTCGAATCTGCATGTATTACGGAGCCGACCCAGTCTTCATCGCAGCCTCGGCCACGTCCTCCGACCCGGAAGTCTCCTTTGGCAGGCTGATCGGTGCTCCGGTATCCGCCGTGACGGAGGACTGCTCGCCGCACGGAGCCACGACGGTGGCATTTTGGGAACCGGCGCTGATGGAGCTTAAGGGAGAAAACGGGGCACCGGCGAGGCGCACAGCCATCGCTGAAACCGCAGACCTGATGGCCAATCTGGTCTCGTCCAGAGTGCGCACCATCGCCTTTATCAAATCCCGACGCGGTGCCGAGACCATCGCCGCGATCACCAAGCGGTTATTGGAAGAGGTGGATCGCAGCCTCCCGCAGCGGGTAGCCGCGTACCGGTCCGGTTATTTGCCGGAGGAACGCCGGGCCTTGGAGAAGGCACTGCGTTCCGGGGAGCTGCTCGGTGTCTCCAGCACCTCGGCACTGGAACTGGGCATCGATATTTCCGGTTTGGATGCCGTGCTGGTGGCTGGCTGGCCCGGGACCAGGGCTTCGCTATTCCAGCAGATCGGCCGTGCCGGGCGCGCCGGGCAGGACTCCATCGCTGCGTTCGTGGCCAGTGACGACCCGCTCGACACCTATTTGGTCCACCACCCCGAGGCCATTTTCGATGTTGCTGTGGAAGCGACTGTCTTCGATCCGTCCAACCCGTATGTCCTGGGTCCGCATCTGTGTGCCGCCGCTGCCGAGCTTCCGCTGGGGCCTGCTGACGTTGAGCTCTTCGGTCCTTCCACGCCAAATCTCCTGGCCACTCTGGTGTCGGACGGCTATTTACGCCGGCGCCCCGCCGGCTGGTTCTGGACCCACCCGCAAAGCGCCGCGGGTATGGTCAATCTTCGAGCCGACGGCGGCGGTCCGATCAGCATCGTTGACGTTGACACGGGCTCGTTGCTTGGCACGATGGATTCGCCGCAGTCCCATTACCAGGCGCATCGGGGCGCCGTCTATGTCCATCAGGGAGAGACATTTGTGGTCGAGGAGCTCAATGAACAGGACCACTGTGCCATGGTCCGGCGAGGGAATCCGGATTACTACACGACGGCACGCGATGTCACCCAGATCGAGGTCCTGGAGTCTTTGCGCCATGAGTTCTGGGGCCCCGTGCAGGTCCATTTCGGTGCTGTTCAAGTCACCACACAGGTAGTCTCCTTTCAGCGTAAGGCGTTTGTTTCCAATGAGGTGTTGGGCGAAGAACCGCTGGAGTTGGGCGCAAACGATCTCTTCACTAAGGCGGTCTGGTTCACCGTGGATAACGCAACCTTGCTGGCCGGCGGGTTGGTGGAACCGCAGTTCCCCGGCGCACTGCACGCAGCGGAGCACGCCGCCATCGGTCTGTTACCACTCGTCGCTTCCAGCGACCGCTGGGACGTGGGCGGAGTTTCCACTGCGATCCATGCCGATACCGGCCGGCCAACGATCTTTGTCTACGATGGGCATCCTGGCGGCGCCGGTTTTGCCGAGCGGGGATTTGAGGCTGCCAGGATTTGGCTCAGGGCAACCCGGGACGCCATCGCCGCATGCGAGTGCGAGGCAGGCTGCCCATCGTGCGTCCAATCGCCCAAGTGCGGCAACAAGAACAATCCGCTGGACAAGGCGGGAGCGATTCTCCTGATTGACATCCTTTTGGCGGGGGCCGGATAGACCACCGGGCGAACGGTCTACGGCGGAGGACCGGCACGCGCGTGCCCCTCTGCATCACCCCAGGGGCCCGGAAGATCGATGCTCGTCGTGATCTCGACAATGTCCTGGTCCGCCCCTTCAATGATGCAGCTGACCAACACGCAGTGATGGCGGATGGCAACGTCCGCCGCCACGCGGCAAGGTTGCCCAGGGATAAGTTCTCTCGCCGCATCGGCTCCGGCCAGAGCCGCCAGATCCGCAGCTGTCGCGGCCCGGCTGGCTCCTACCGCCGCCTGCACTATGAGCAACAAAGCCGCCAGGAGCATGAGCAGCACCGTTGCCATCCCTGCCATGAGCACTGTCCCTGCGCCCCTCTCCGTCCCGCCGCCGGCTCCCGCCCGCACAGACGGCTCCCCCATGACAGCCGCCCCGGCGGATCCTGCCCCAGCGGATCCCGCCCCGGCGACAGCCCCGTCCCTGCTGCGGCTCATGGTGAGGGCCCTTCCACCGGTCCCGGCTCGCCCTTGGCCACTGCCACCGCTGTCAGCGGCCAGCTGACCAATCCCGACAACGGACCCGAAATCCGCACACTTACCTCGGCTCGAACGTATCCCCCCGCCCCGGTAATGGTTACCACGGCTCCGCTACCTGCGATCTGATGTGCAGCAGAGACTGCGCTCGCGGCAGAATCTCCGCGGGCCAACGAACGGGCCGCGGAGCGGGCAGACTCTTCCAGCCTCAGCTGTGTGACGCCGATCAGCGCCACGAGCATGAGCAAGGCCAGCAGTGCGGTCAGCGACGGGAGCGCAACAGCCAGCTCGGCGGTCACCGATCCCCGCTGCCTGG
>JBBSSN010000279.1:0-3521 GCA_038242035.1 Actinomycetales bacterium | reverse complement strand
TCCCCTGAAAACCACTAGAAGTTGGAGCACCAGCATGGAAAAATCCTCACTCAAGGCTCTGGCCAGAGAACAGCTCGCCGCGGCGCAGGCCTCCTCCAGCGGGCGGAGCGCCAAGACGGTCTACGGCGGTCATGAGCACATTCTGCGCCAGACAGTAATCGCCTTGGATACGGGGCAGCGGCTCGACGACCATGAGAATCCGGGCGAGGCCACCGTTTACGTTCTCAGCGGACGCGTTGAGCTGGCATCCGGCGAGACGTCGTGGGAGGGGTCACCGGGAGACCTGCTGATCGTGCCTGAGGCCCGGCATTCGCTGCGTGCCATCGAAGCGGCCTCCGTGCTGCTGACGGTGGCCAAGGGCCGCTGACGCGGCGATGTGTCCCGGAAGTGACGGTACTCGGCAGGAGATGATGTGAGCCGCGCGCGTCATTTTCCGCCGGCTGCCATTAGTTTCGGATACGCCGGTTTTGGATACGCCGGTTAGACCACGGGCTCAGCCAGGTAATCGGCCACGGTTTCGTTGTCCGTATTGAGCACAACCCGCACCGCCAGCCGTTCTCCGGCCAACATGGGCGGCAGCCACCGGAGGGAGTCCGCCCACATCAATTCGCGCGGCAGCGTGCTGACCGGATGCCACTGCGGGGCGATCTCTGAGCTTTCGGTGGGCTCGCCCTCCCAGCGCCGGGTAAGAAACACGGTGGTGTTCATGTCCCACTGAGGTTTCGCGGGGAAAACAAAGTCCACCGTCCCGGCATAGAGCAGGCTGGATTCCTCGACGTGGACATGGACTTCTTCGGCCACCTCGCGGCAGATCGCCTGTGCGGCGCTCTCCCCCGGCTCCAGATGCCCGCCAATTCCCACCACCTTACCGACGCCGAACCCGGTCTTTTTCAGCCCCAACAGCACCTCCTGCCGGCCATCCACATCACGGAGCAGGAAGCACAGGGTTACCTCGGCAGCAGTCATGATCCCAGCGTACTGCTGGCCCGGACTCGGCCCGAGTGCCGGGCGCACCTTAAGTTTTACCGCGGCCACACAAGTGTTACCCTGGTACGGTCGAAGGGCTACCCCAGTGCGCGAGGGTGTGCGGCGGCGTAGACCTCCCGCAACGTTTCCACTGTCACCAGCGTGTAGACCTGAGTGGTGGTCACCGATGCGTGGCCCAACAGCTCCTGGACGACGCGTACATCGGCGCCGCCCTCCAACAGGTGCGTGGCGAACGAATGCCGCAGGGTGTGCGGTGAGACGTCTGCACTGATGTCCGCCTTCTCGGCCGCTACCTTCAGAATGGTCCACGCACTTTGCCTGCTGATTCGCCCGCCCCGGGCATTGAGAAACAGCGCGGGGCTGCCCTTGCCCTTGGCCGCAAGCAAGGGCCGGCCGCGCACCAAGTAGGCCTGCACCGCCCGCGCCCCGTAGGAGCCCAGCGGCACCATGCGTTCCTTGGAACCCTTGCCAAAGAGCCGCACCACCGCGGGCGTACCGGCCGGCCCTGAGGCGCCGTCGTCGCCGTTGCCCGCACCGACCGCGACGTCGTCCACGTCCAGTCCTACGGCCTCGCTGATCCGGGAACCGGTGGAGTAGAGGAACTCGAGCAACGCGCGGTCCCGCAACCCGGTGGCAGTGTCCGCTCCGGCGGCCTCCAGCAATCGGGTGACGTCGGCAACGCTGATGGCCCTCGGCAGGCGCCGGCCCGCCATTGGAGGATGCACGTCTGCCGCTGGATCTGTCGTCGTCATGCCTTCCAGCGCCCAGAATTTGTGCAGTCCCCGCACGGCAACGATGGTCCGCGCCGCCGAACGGACGCCCAGCGCTGCGGACCCGTCGGTGCCCTCCGCAATGGTCAGCGAGAACCCGGTGACATGGTGCCGGGTGATCTCCCCCGGTCCGTTCACGCCGGATTCAGCCAGGAACCGCTGATACCGTCCCAGATCCCGCCGGTAGGCGCTGAGAGTATTGGGCGCCAGACCTCGCTCAACTCCCACGTGCTGCAGGTAGTCGGTCACGGCCCGCTCCAACGCCGGTGGGATGGGATTCACGTTAGTTTATTGGCGCTGGTCAGGATGCGCCGGCCAGGGAGCATCGGCGGGACGCAGCGTCGAAAAACCGCTGGCGCGTGCGGCCGCGGCCGCGAGTATGCCGACGACGGCAGAGGGGTTATGCAAGGAACCGTCCAGGACCGCTGCGACGGCGTCCTCCAGAGAGACCCAGGCGAAGCGTATTTCCGCTTCCTCCTCGGTGCGGGTGTGCCGGCGCGGGGCATCGACTTCGGTAAGTCCCCGCGCCAAATAAATTCTGATGGCTTCGCTGGAGGAACCGGGCGAATTGAAAACATCCGCCAGGACCAGCCACTGGGAGGCGACCAGATCCGCTTCCTCGGCCAGCTCACGGGCAGCGGCCGCGACGTTGTCCTCGCCGGAGACGTCCAGGAGCCCGGCAGGGATCTCCCACAGGGTCATCCCCACCGGGTGCCGGTACTGGCTGATCATCAAGACTTCACCGGCATCATTCATCACCAGCACAGCCACTGCCCCGGGATGGGTGATGTAGTCCCGCGTCAGCTGCTTTCCGGCATCCTGCAAAACAAAAGTATCGCTGACTACATCCCAGATCCGGCCGCGGTAGACCGTTTCGGAAGACACCAGTTCACGCGGACTGAGCGAGTCCGCGAGATCCTCGCCGTCGTCCAGACTTCTACCCAGCGCACCGTCCGGATTCACCATCATGCTCAGACCTCGAGCAGCCGGGTGGAGCGCTGGCGTTCCAGTGCAGCGGCCACCAAACCCGCGAACAGCGGATGCGGGCGCGTGGGGCGCGAGCTCAGCTCGGGGTGGGCCTGGGTGGCCACGTAGTACGGGTGGACGTCCCGGGGAAGTTCCACAAATTCCACCAGCTTGCCATCCGGGGAGGTGCCGGAAAAAACCAGGCCCTTGGCCGCAATCTGGTCCCGGTACTTGTTATTCACCTCGTACCGGTGGCGGTGACGTTCGCTGACGGTGGTTTTGCCGTAGGTCTGCGCGATGACGGAGCCCTCGTCCAGCTTGGCCTCATACAGACCCAGGCGCATGGTTCCGCCCAGATCGCCCCTGCCTTCCACTATGTCCAGCTGCTCTTCCATGGTCGCGATCACCGGATATTTGGAGTCCGGCTCGAATTCGCTCGATGAAGCGCCGTCCAGACCCACCACATTGCGGGCGTATTCGATCACCATGCACTGCAGGCCCAGGCAGAGGCCCAAGGAAGGCAGCTGCGTTTCGCGCGCAAAGGTCAGCGCACCCAGCTTCCCTTCCAGGCCCCGGATCCCGAAGCCGCCCGGCACACAGATGGCGTCGACGCCGTCGAGCGCCTTCGCCGCGCCCGCGGGAGTGGCACAAACATCCGAGGGGACCCAGCGGATTTTCACGCGCGTCTGGTTGGCAAAGCCGCCGGCACGTAATGCCTCTGTGACCGAAAGGTAAGCATCGGGCAGGTCGATGTACTTACCCACCAGGGCAATTTCGACGTCGTGGGCCGGGTTGTGG
>JBBSSN010000278.1:0-3533 GCA_038242035.1 Actinomycetales bacterium | reverse complement strand
TGAATACCGGCACGGCGACCCGATGCGCCGTGTGCACTGGCCTGCAACGGCACGACACGGCGAGTTAATGGTGCGCCAGGAGGAATCCGTCAGCACACCGGAAGCAACGCTGCTGCTGGACAGCCGGCTGGGAAATTTCGCACCCGCCGGGCACGCCTCCGGCGGCGCTTCCGGAGCGGGCAGTGCTTCCGGAGCGGGCAGTGCTTCCCCGTCGGGCATGGGAATTGCGGAGCTGCAAAGCTCGGACGCGTTCGAGTGGACCGTCGTGGCCGCCATGTCCGTGGCCGCCCATCTGATCGAACGCGGCTTCAGCCTGCGGATCCTGGACCCCAGCGGCGAGCCGGGCTTCCACACCTCAAAATCGGCCGCTGACCCGTGGGAGGAGAGCTTCGAGGGCGACGCCGGGCTGTCGGCAGTGGCGCTCGCCTTGGCCGCCCTGGAGCTGACGGCGAATCAGGCCCAGCACCGTCGCGTCGCGGTCCTTTCCGGGTACGAGGCAGTCACGGAACCCTTGCTGGACCAGCTTGCGGCCCGGCGGCACTACGGACCGCTGGTGGCCTTGGTCGGCCAACTCTCTCTGGATTCCGCAGCCGCGCTGGCTTCGGCGGCGGAATATGGTGCCGGAGCCTTTGCCATAATCTGCTGCGACCGTCCGCAGGAGGCCGGTGCAGCGCTGGACATCCTGCGGGGCGGCGGCTGGCGCGCGGTTGCCGTGGACTCGCGCGCGGAGTTGCCCGCTGTCTGGGGATATTTCGACGACGCGGAGTTCTTCCTCGCGGCCGGCGGCACGGTATCCGGTTCCAGCGCGCTCTCCCGCGGGGATTCCTCGCGAGGACGACCATGAGCACAGATACCAGTCAGCGACCGTCGTCCGATGCCGCGGGCTCCCGGATACCCCGCTTCCCTGCAGCAAACAGCCGCCCCCGGGTCTCAGCGGCGCCTTGGGCAATGGCCGGCGCGATCTTCGTGGCGGTAGTGGGCACCTCCCTTGGCCTCAACGGAGTGCTGCGCGGCTGGAGCTGGCTGATCCTGGTGATCTTTACGGTCGCCGGGGTGCTGCTGACCACCGCCACGGCACGCAGTCTGCGGGTTCCTCAGATCGGAACCCAGTTGCTGGGTCTGCTGGCCCTGGTTATGGTCCTGACGTTGCTGTTCTTCAATTCCTCCGCCGTACTGGGGATATTTCCGACAAAAGCTACCCTGGACGTATTGGGCAGCCTTCTGGGCCAGGCATCGGACACCATCATCAGCGGTGCCGCGCCGGTATTCCCCGACACAGGCGTCGTCTTCGTCATCTGTGCGGGGATAGGACTGGCGGCGCTGCTGGTCGATGCGTTGGCTGTGGCCCTGGCAATGCCGGCCAGCAGCGGACTGGGGCTGCTCGCGATCGTGCTCATCCCCGCCCTCATCAAGCCGGACAGCCTCGGCATTGCGGGCTTTCTCGGCGGCGCGGCCGGTTACCTGCTGATCCTCGGTTTCGGCCAGTGGTACGCGCCGGCAGGCGGCACCGGCCAAGCCGCGACGAGGTCAAACGGACAGTTCCGCCGCGCGGCGGGTCTGGCGGCCGCCGCCGTCGTCATCACCGGACTGGCGGCCTCGCTGATACCGGGCTTTAGCACCGGAACTTTTCCGCAGGGATCACATCTAAACGCCTTCGGGAAGGTTTCCGGACTGAACCCCATGCTGACGCTGGGAAACGATCTGCGCCAGCCCAGCGGAGCGGGGAAGTTAGTGTATGCCACGGACGCTTCCTCCGGACTCTATTTGCGCACCACCACCCTCGAAGACTTCAGCGGCCGCTCGTGGGAGCCAACCGTGCGGGATGCAACGCGGCGACTTGACCTGAGCGCTATCGGAGACGATTCATCCACAGATTTCGGCACCGACCGCCTCACGACCACCACTGTGGTGGAATCAAGCGACTTCAGCACTCCCTGGCTCCCCGTCCCCTACGCCCCGGCCAGCGTCAGTGGTCTGGCCGGGCGCTGGAGCTGGGACCCCGAAACGTTGGCTATCCAGGGCATGAACGCAACATCGCTGCGGCAAAGGTACACCGTCCGCAGCGTCATGCCGGCGCTCACCAGATCCGTGCTGTCCCAGGCGGCGCAGGCACCGCCAAAAACATTGGACCCGGTGTTCATGTCGCTGCCCAACGACACTCCGGACATCGTCCGGCAACGGACCGAGGAGGCCACGGCAGGGGCGCAGACACAGTACGACAAGGCACTGGCCATCCAGAATTATCTGCGTGGCCCGCAGTTCAGCTATTCCGAACAGACCCCGGTGGCCAACGGCTACGACGGCAGCGGGATGGACGTCCTAGCCAAGTTCCTTCAGGTGAAAAGCGGCTACTGCGTGCACTTTTCGGCGGCCATGGCGGTTATGGCGAGAGTGGCCGGAATTCCCAGCCGGATTGCGGTGGGCTACGCACCCGGCCAGCTGACGGGCGCTACCTTGGCCCTGGCCGGCAAGCAGCTCAACGAGTATGAGGTGGATGGGCACAGCGCCCATGCGTGGCCCGAACTGTACTTCACCGGATTGGGCTGGGTGCCCTTCGAGCCCACGCCCGGACGCGGCCAGGTGCCGGATTACGCCCGGCTGCCGGGCACTCCCGGTGCTGCTCCCGGCCGCCCCGATGATTTCCTCAATTCCGGGCGCAATGCTCCGGCTACATCCTCGGCCACGGCATCAGCATCGCCGACGCCGGTAGAGCCGCACGCCTCCGGTCCCCGTGCCGCCAACGCGGTCGAGCCGCTCTGGATCAGCGCTGCCGCTGCGGCCCTGCTGCTGGTGCTGGCCACCCCCTTGCTGGTGCGCACCGGAAAGCGCGGGCGCAGACGCAGAACCCTGCGCTCGGCTGGCTCCGGCCAAGTCCCGGAGCTTGCTGCCTGGGCCGAGCTGGAAGAACTGGCATTCGACTACGGGATGCCCGCGGCCACAGGGGACACCCCCCGGACGTTCACCGCGAGATTGCTGCAGGGACCGCTGCGCGAGGGGCAACGAAGCATCCAGCGGGTTGGCGTCAGGCACGGCTCCGGAGCCGGGAACGGCCCCGGAGCCGGGATTGCCGGCGGTCCCGAGACGGGCGCCGGAGCCGTGCGGGTTTTGCTGAACGCCTACGAGCGGCGTGTGTACGGTCCTGAAGAGGTCCCGCCCGAAGGATTCTCCGACGGACTGTCCGCTGGCGACGCCGAAGGCCCGAGCGGCCCCGACGGCCCGGCAGGGGAACCCGGCGGAGCGGTGCATCCGCTGCTGGAAGCACTCGCTGTCGTACATCGGGCGCTGCGTGCCAAGTCAACGCCCGGCCGCCGCCTCCGCGCGGAGTTAGTGCCGCCGTCGGCCTTGCCCTGGAACCGCCGTTCCCGTTCGGCTGACCGGCCCCCGCCGAAGCCTGCCGGTTAGTCGAAGCCTGCCGGTTAGTCGAAGCCGGCCGGTTAGGAAGCGTAGGGGTCCGCGATGCCGATGTACTGCGTATACAGGTATTCCTCGATGCCTTCCAGCCCACCTTCGCGCCCCAGCCCGGACTGCTTCAC
>JBBSSN010000277.1:0-3536 GCA_038242035.1 Actinomycetales bacterium | reverse complement strand
CGAGGACTGGAGCCGGTCCCGGCCGAGGCACCGAGCCTGGCTGGGCCCGGCAACTGACGGCGGCTTCTGGGCCCTGGCTCTATACCGCCCCGACGGTGATCTGATCCGCGGTGTGCCGATGTCCACCCCGCACACCGGCCGGGACCAGCTGGCGCGGCTGCGTCGGGGCGGCCTCGATGTTGGGCTGTTACGGGCACTGACCGATGTGGACACCTTTCCCGCCGCCCTCGCGGCGGCGGCGCACTGTCCCGGGACCCCGTTCGCCACCGCCGTCCTGACCGTCGCATGAGCACGGGGACCAGCCCGGGGAGGATTCCGGTGGATCGTCCCCGCCGGCAGCTGTTCGGCCAGGGCGGGCTCGAACCGTACGCGCGGGCGCTCAACCGCAGTCTGGGCACGCTGACGCTACGGCCACAGCCGGGTAACCCGGAGGTCACACCCGTCCATTTCCAGGTACAGGACTGGTGCGCAGCGGCCAGCCGAAGCGAAGTGGCGCTGCTGCGGACGTCGCGCGGGCCCGTCCTGGATGCGGGTTGCGGCCCCGGCCGGATGCTGGCGGCTGCCGCGGATCTCGGGCTGAAAGCCGTAGGCGTCGATGCCAGCAGCGCCGCCGTTGCCCAGGCCCGCGCCCGGGGTGCCGTGGCGCTCAACCGGTCCGTTTTCGATGCGTTGCCCTATGAGGGCCATTGGGGCACCGCACTGTTACTGGACGGTAACATAGGCATCGGCGGCGACGTTGCCGCCCTGCTGCGGCGGATGGCGCAGTTGGTGACCGCCAACGGCAGCATACTGGTGGAGGTGGACCACCTGCACAGCATGGATCTGAGCTACCCGGCCGTGCTGCATGGGCCGGACGGCCGCACCAGCAGTGCGTTCCCATGGTCCCGTGTCGGTTCAACGGCACTTGCCGACTATGCGGACGCCTCTGGCTGGCACATCGCGAAGACCAGCAGCATTGATGCGGTCAGCGACGATCGGGCCGCCAGCACCGTCGATAACACAGTGGACGGCACCGTCAATTCAGCTGCCGCTGCGATCCGGACCGATCCTGCCGGCCCAGGGGCTGCGGTGGTTCAGGACCGTGTGATCTGCCGTCTGGTGCGCCGGGCGTGATGCTCGACGGCGGCCACGGCAGCCGCCGTCAGCACCACGAGCGCTAGCCACAGGATGCCAAGCTTCAGGGCGTAGTTGTCGTGCAGGACAGTAGCGTTGACCGGCGGGTTGCCTGCCGCCTGCTGGGCCATAAGCAGGGCCGCAACTATGAGCGTCAGCACCGCTCCCAGCAAAAGGGCCCCCCGGATCAGAGCCTGTGACAGCGCGGTAAGACCTGGAGTCACCCGGCGCAGCCAGTGTCCGGTGAGGGTCGTCATCGGGACCAGAATCCCGTCGTGCAGCAGCAGCGCCGCCGCCAGCCACGCTGCCAGTCCCACTAGCTCTGCGAGGTGTAGTTGAGTGGGCAGCGAGAGTAGCCCGTAGCCGATGCCCGCGGCGCCGAACGCGCCCAGACCCAGCCGGACCGCCGTCGTTCGCGTCATTTGCATCCGATTCATCGTCGCCTTGATCCGGCCCAGCACGGTTCCCCTCATGCTCAGAGCACCTCCATCCGCTGAACCCATTTGGTCTGCAGAACCCCTGGACGGCCGGGGGCCATGATCCGAGCCGGATAGCCGTGGTCAAGATCCAGCGGCGCGCCGTTAAGTTCGAGTGCCAGCAGCGTCAACTCGTCCTGGCTGTACACTGCAGGCATCGTCATGAGGCGATAGTTTCCGTCCTTTTCCAAGCTGGTGAACCGCAGATCCGAATCCGGCGGTGCCCCCACGGCGGCCAGCAGGTCCCGGACCCGCACTCCCCGCCAACGGGCTGTTTGGGTCCACCCCTCCACACACGCCACCGGCAGCTCATGCTCCGTCTGCGGCAGGGACCGAAGCTGGGCCAAGGTGAACATCGCCAGCCCGGATCTGGTCCGCACGGTGAGGACCCAATCCTCGCCCGCCGAACTCCGAGTCACCTGGGCCTCGGCCGCCGTACGGGTCACCGGCACACCCTGCGGGCCCGTGCCCTGACGGCGGGGCGCGAACAGGTTCGCCGGGGCAAGCCAACCAAATGATTGCCCGGCCGTGGCGAGCACCGTAAACGCGGTGGCGGCCGTAACGGCGGTCAGGAACGAACGCCTGTTCGGCGCGCCCGCTTTTTCGGTGGCACGGGGTTCTTCGGCTGAGTAGCCGTTTCCGCCGGTACGCCGCCAGTGTTGGGCAATCACGGGCAGTTTCACCGCGATATGCAAGGCCAGCGACCCGATAATGACCCAAGCCAGCCAGTAATGGGTTTGCCGGAAGGGGAATGGCCACGGATACCACTTATAGGTGTTGAGCAGACCGGTAGCCAACTCGACCAGGGAGGACGCAACAAAAAGCGCAATAGATGCACGCTCCAACGCGTGCAGCACGGATTCCACCGGCGGCCAGTGAAGCAACAGCGGAAAAACGGACCACAGTTTTGCCAGTAGCAGTGGGATCGCCGCGATCCCGGTGGTCACATGCAGTCCCTGGGTCAATTGGTAAATCCACACCGGGCGGGTCGGAAAGACCATCCAGCCCGGTGGATCCTGCAGCAGATGACTGAACACGCCGGTGGCGAAACAAATCACAAACGCCGTTCCCAGCCAGCGCCCCAGCACCACGGTGAGCCGCTTACTGCGCAACTCAGAGGCAAACCCGGCCGACGCACGATCCATTCTGGCTTGCAGGAACCCGGTGATTCTGTCCATACAAGAATTCCAGCACTAATGTCCTTGCTAAGCAGCCCTCAGACCTTACGAATAGCGAACGAGTCCGACTCCGGGATATCCGCGGCGCACGGGGTCTGGTCACCTTGGCGGGCGTGATGCCGCCGCAAAGACCGGCCGCGCGCCGTCGCCCTTCTTGTGCTCGCTAAACTGCGCGGAAGTTCCGGAACGCTCCGGTTGCAGGAGAACGGGAGGAGGCCACGTCCGCCACTCTTCCCGGGGGGCCTGCGGACTTCAGCCACGCCAGTAGTTCCGCCACTGCTACCGGCGGTCCTTCGGCAATCACCTCCACGGATCCGTCTAAGTGGTTGGTGGCGGTCCCCGTCAGATCCAGTTCCGCTGCCCGGCGGGCCGTCTGGAATCTGAAACCGACGCCCTGCACCGCTCCGGTGATCCGAGCGGTGAGACGAACATCTTGGGCGGCGTGCGCCGTGGGCTTTTCTGCCATGGGGCCCAACTTAGCCCAGGCCGACCCATCCGAGGTCCTGCTGGCCCCGAAGTTCATGTGACGGCGTTCAAATGAACGTCAAGCGGAAACTCAACGACAACACGAGGAGACACACTGTGAAGAAGCCGGTCCGGAACTTAGGAAAGCTTTCCATCGGAGCTGCCATCGTCATTGGAGGGTTCGCTGTTGGCTCGGCGCCCGCCATTGCTGCTGCTCCCCTTCCTGCAGCCACCAGCCACGCGCCGGCCGCAACAGCCGTGGCGCCGGCCCACGATGTGTCCTTCCTCAACGGGACCCTCATTT
>JBBSSN010000276.1:0-3544 GCA_038242035.1 Actinomycetales bacterium | reverse complement strand
GTCTCGGGAGGTGCCTAAGATGTTCGAGAAGCTCACCACCTCGCGTGAATTGTTCATTTTTAAACTCGGCTCGGCACTGAGCATGGAGCGGGACTCGCTGCAGATGCTCGAGGACCTGACCAGCAGGGCCCAGCGGGTGGACCTGAAATCTTTGCTGGAGGAACATACCGAAGAAACTCGCCAGCAGCTGGCCAATCTGGAACGCGCCTTCGTCATCCTCGGAGAAGATGTTGATGACTCCCCCTCGCCCACCACGGCGGGGCTCGCCAAGGAAGCAAAGACCACGTTGCGCAAGACCATTCCACAACTGGCGGACCAAGTAATCCTGGCCGGGGCTTTGGAAACGGAGCACTACGAGATTGCGGTTTACGAAACGCTGATAGCCGCGGCCCAGGCCGAGGACAATGTGGAGCTGGTCTCGATCTTTGAGCAGAACCTTGCACAGGAGAAAGCGGCTGCGGAAAAGTTGCGCGCTGCCTCCCGCAAGGTCGCTGCCGAGGGGCCGCTCCACGCTCCGGATGGAGATAACGGCTAGCCTCCCACGGCGGGATCCTCGTTTATCCTCCGGCGCCGGATCCTGTTCTGCCGGTCAAATGGACGGATGCCATCGAAATTTCCACGGCACCCGTCCATCTGCACGGCATCCCCCGCGTCGGTAAGGTGCGCAATCCCTACATGTGCACGTGCAGGCGCCGCGCGGCCTCGGAAATGGACCCGCTGAGCGAGGGGTAAACCGTGAAGGTGCTGGCAACATCGTCCACGTGCAGCTTTTGCGTGACCGCCAGCGCGATCGGAAAGATCAGTTCGGACGCTCCGTGGGCCACCACCACCCCGCCGATGACCGTCCCGGATCCCTTACGCGCAATGATTTTCACGAAGCCGTCCTTGAAATTACGTATCTTCGCCCGGGCATTCGTGCGCAGCGACAGCGTGATCACATCTCCCTGATACTTGCCGGAGGCCAGATCCGCCTCGGACACGCCCACGGAGGCAATTTCCGGCGAGGTGAAGATATTGGAGGAAACCTGCAGCAGCTTCAGCGGCCGCACCCCATCGCCCAGCAGATGCGCCACGGCGATCCGTCCCTGCATGGCCGCGACCGATGCCAGGGCGAAAACGCCGGTGCAGTCGCCCGCCGCGTAGACGTTTGACGCCGTCGTCCGGGAGACGCCGTCGACCTTAATGTGGCCGCTCTCGGTGAGCGCAACGCCGGCCTCCTCAAGCCCGATTCCCGCGGTATTCGGGATGGAGCCCACGCACACCAAACAGTGGCTGCCGGTCACCTCGCGTCCGTCGCTGAGCGTCACGACGACGCCGTCCTCGGTGCGGTCGACGGCGGCGGCCCGGGAGCGCGAGAGCACCGTCATGCCGCGGCGCGCGAAGACATCCTCCAGCACCTGCGCGGCGTCCGAATCCTCCCCGGGGAGGACCTGCTCGCGGCTGGAAATCAGCGTTACCTTGGAGCCCAGCCCGTTGTAGGCGGAGGCGAATTCGGCACCCGTCACCCCGGACCCCACGACGATCAGCTCCGGCGGCACCTCCTGAAGTTTGTACAGCTGGGTCCAGTTCAGGATCCGCTCACCGTCGGGTTTCGCCGTCGGCAACTCGCGTGGATGAGCGCCGACGGAGACCAATATCGCGTCCGCCGTGACGGTTTCGGTGCTCGCGTCTGCTCCCTCGCCAACGGTCGCTTCGATCGTATTACTGTTCAGCAGCCTGCCCGTGCCCAGAATAATCCGCACACCCAAACGTTCCAGACCGGCGCGGATATCGGCGGATTGTTTGCCCGCCAGGCGCAGCACGCGCTCGTTGACCGCCTTGAGGTCCGCGCTCATCAGCGGAACGTAGTCGCAGTCGCCGTCGCCTACATCGAACCTCACCCCAAGGGCGGCGGCGTCCGTCATGCGCGTCATCGCGTCCGCCGTCGCGATGAGTGTTTTGGACGGGACGACGTCGGTCAGCACCGCAGCGCCGCCAAGTCCGGACCGCTCCACTACAGTCACGTGCGCGCCCAAGGAGGCGGCGACTATTGCGGCCTCATACCCGCCCGGACCGCCGCCCAGGATGGTGATGCTCGGAGCGGTCTGAGTGGAAAAGAGATTATGGCTGGTCACAGTCATTCATTCTCGCTTATCGCATCCATCGGCACCAAGTTCGGTAAGTTATTCCAATGCACACATCTGATTCTTCCAACCCCGGCGAAACCGCTGCCGTTTCCACCGCTTCCGCCCGGACTGACCCGATGGAAATGGCGGCTGCGGCCGCCGCCTACATCGCAGAGCACACCGGCGTGGCCAGCCACGATACCGCCCTGGTGCTTGGCTCCGGTTGGGGCGAAGCCGCGGAACTAATCGGCGAAACCACGGCCACGCTCAACGCTACGGACATTCCCGGCTTCTCGGCGCCGGCTGTCCAAGGCCATGTCGGAACCGTCCGCTCCGTGCTGACCACCGCAGGGAAACGCGCATTGGTGCTCGGAGCCCGAACCCATTTCTATGAAGGAAAAGGCGTGCGGGCCGTGGTGCACGGGGTGCGGACCGCCGCCGCGTGCGGCGCAAGGACGTTGGTGCTGACGAACGGCTGCGGCGGCTTGAACGAGGCATGGACACCTGGGACTCCCGTGCTGATCCGCGACCACATCAACCTCACGGCGGCCTCGCCCCTGGAGGGGGCCACGTTCGTGGATCTCACCGATCTGTATTCCGCCCGGCTGCGCGCCGTGGCGCATGAGATTGATCCCGGGCTGGACGAAGGCGTGTACGCGCAATTCACCGGCCCGCATTATGAGACCCCTGCCGAGGTGCAGTATGCCAAGCGGATTGGCGCGGATCTGGTGGGAATGTCCACGGCACTCGAAGCGATCGCCGCCCGGCACGCAGGCATGGAGGTCTTCGGGATTTCACTGGTCACCAACCTGGCCGCCGGAATCAGCCCCGATCCGTTGAGCCACGCGGAGGTGCTCGCTGCGGGCCAGGCGGCCGGGCCGCGGATCTCCCGGCTGCTGGCGGACATCATCGGCCGGCTCTAGGCGCAGCTTTTGGGCGCGGACCGTTCACCGGCGGACCGTTCGCCGGCGGACCGTTCGCAGGCGGACCGTTCTGCGCATCCGAGGGTTCCAACATTGCGCAGGATGCACTCCTGCGCGACGTTGGCGCCGATGTCTGCGCAGCTTTCGCCGCATCGCTACTGCGTGGAATGAGCCGTACCCCGGGCCGCGATAGGTTGGATCCATGACGCTTCCGGACACCGAACTCCAGCCGCTGCTGCACTCCGCCCGAGTCTGGGCGAATCAGGACCCGGATCCAGTGACCACCGCCCAGCTGAGAGCGCTGATAGCCCTGACCGAGTGCACCGGATCTGGAGCCCTGGCCGGGGGCGAGAGCGAGTGCGCCGCGGACGACGACGGAACGGAAGCCGCGACCGACGACGGACCGGCTGGCGCGGCGATCGACGGAACGGAAGCCGCGACCGACGACGGACCGGCTGGCGCTGCGATCGACGGACCGGAAGCCGCGACCGACGACGGACCGGCTGGCGCGGCGAT
>JBBSSN010000275.1:0-3551 GCA_038242035.1 Actinomycetales bacterium | reverse complement strand
TAGCCGTCGCGGACGGGTTCGCCGCAGATAAAAGCCAGGGCGCCGCCGTCGTGCTGGCCGTCAAGGCGCTGGTGGACGATGGTATGCGGGCGGCCGCGCCACAGCGTGCCTTTCCCGGGTTTACCGATGTAAAATTGCTGGCCGAGGAGATATCGGCCCTCTTCACCCAACCGGCTGCCGGGCTTAACGGCAGCCGCAGAATCCTCTAGAAAAGGTACCGCTTCCCCGTGACTGAGACCGTGAACAGCCAGATTTCCGCCGCCCGCCTGCACGACCCGAACGTGCGGGGGTTCGCCTCGGACAACTACTCCGGGGTGCATCCGGAAGTTCTGCAGGCCCTGGCCGCGGCGAATGACGGTCATCAGGTTTCCTACGGCGAGGACGTTTACACAGCCCGTCTGCAGGAGGTTATACGCGGACACTTCGGCGCCGGTGTTGAGGTCTTCCCGGTATTCAACGGCACCGGGGCGAATGTGCTGAGCCTGCAGTCGGTACTGCCCCGATGGGGTGCGGTTGTCTGTGCCCGAACCGCGCACATCAATATGGACGAGAACGGCGCACCGGAACGCATCGGCGGCATGAAGCTGCTCAGCGTTGCGGCACCGGACGGCAAGCTCACGCCGGAACTCATTGACCAGGAGGCCTGGGGCTGGGGGGACGAACACCGGGCCCAGCCCCTGGCGGTGTCCATCACGCAGACCACCGAGCTGGGCACCTGTTATACGCCGGAGGAAGTCCGTGCCATTGCCGATCACGTCCACGAACGCGGCATGTTCCTGCACATGGACGGCGCCCGGCTGGCCAACGCTGCGGCCCATCTGGACCTGCCGCTGCGTGCTTTCACCTCCGACGCCGGGGTCGATGTGCTCTCCTTCGGTGGTACCAAAAACGGGCTGCTGTATGGAGAAGCCGTGGTGGCACTGAACCCGAAGGCAACCACCGGCCTGCTGTATCTGCGCAAGATGAATATGCAGCTGGCATCCAAGATGCGCTTTATCTCCGCCCAGTTCCTGGCCCTGCTGGAGGGGGATTTGTGGCTGCGTTCGGCACAGCACGCCAACGCCATGGCGGCACGGCTGCGCACCGGAGTGGACGGGATCGCCGCCGTCCGGCCCACCCAGGCCACGGAATCCAATGGTGTTTTTGCCGTACTCCCGGAAGGTGCCGCGGACCGGCTGCGCGAATCATTCCGCTTCTACGACTGGGACGAGTCTGCCCGCGAGGTGCGGTGGATGTGCGCCTTTGACACCACCGAGGCCGACGTGGACGCTTTCCTCACGGCCATCCGCAGCGAACTCGGCTAGCCCCAACTAGGTAGCAGCAGATGCACTCAATCCGCGTTATGCGTGCATCTGCTGCTACCTAGTTGGGGCCGGCGGGGCGGGATACCGGCGCGCCTTCGAGTGATCGGGCTCCGGGCGGCATAGCCTGCCTGTGTGAGCGCCATAGCACAGGTACCCTCAGATTTCCTGACGGCCCTGGGAACCCTGAGGAAAGCCCAATGCCGCAACGAGCTGCGCCTCGAGGAGATTCCGGCGCCGTCGCGGCTGGCCCCCTTCGCCGTCGCGCTCGGAGCAGAAGTCACCGGAGCCGGCAGCGCGGCCGGCCCGGCCGGTGCTCGGCCCGGGGGCCCCGGATCCGGCAGCGGCCGTTCCTTGAAGCCCGTGCACGGCCCCGCCACGCTGGCCGCCCTCGAGCAGCCGCCGGAGCTCGCGACCGGCCGATTCATCCTGCTGCATGACCCGGAAGGCTCTGCACTCTGGGGCGGCACTTTCAGGATCGTGACCTATATTCGGGCTGAACTCGAGGCGGATATCGGTAACGACGCGATGCTGGGCTCCGTCGCGTGGACCTGGCTCGTGGACGCTTTAGAAAACAACGCTGCTCCCTACCGCGCCGCCGGCGGCACAGCCACGAGAATCCTGTCGGAAAGCTACGGCAGCCTGGCGGGACGGCCGGATTCGGTGGAAGTGGAACTGCGTGCTTCCTGGACCCCGGCCTCGGCAGACGTTGGCGCCCATCTTCAGGCCTGGTCCGAGATGGTCTGCAGTTTTGCCGGCCTCCCCCCGCTGCCCGAAGGAGTCACTGCGCTGCCCGGACGAAGGCTCAACTGACAGTGCGGGAACCTGCGGGACGACTCCGGGAATCCCCGCTCGGTAGACTAGAGGAATCATGACCACCCCGCATACGCAAAATACCCAAAGCCATAAACGCAGCAGACTACGCGGCCCCAGGGCTTCGCGCCCGGCAAAGAGTCCCCGCATCGAGGAACCGACCGGGGATCCCTTCGGTGATCCTGCTGCGGAGCTTGCCGCCGCAACGAGTGGGGAGCCCGGCCAGGAGGCCGGGGGCGATGCTCTCGGCACCCTGACGACGGCGGAACTGCACGCGGAAATCTCCGGGCTGCCCGACGTCGTCGACCTGGACACTCCACGGGACGGTGTCCCGTTGGTGATCTCAACCCAGGAGGGGCTGGAGCGCTGCGCCGCCGCCCTCGCCGCCGGCACCGGTCCGGCAGGCGTCGACGCGGAGCGGGCCTCCGGTTACCGGTACGGCCAGCGGGCCTTTTTGATCCAAATCCGCCGCGAGGGCGCAGGCACATGGCTGATCGATCCGGAGCCGTTCGATGAACTGAAAATTGTCGACGAAGCCCTGCGCGGAGTGGAATGGATCCTGCACGCCGCGAGCCAGGACCTCCCCTGCCTGCTGGAACTGGGCATGTGGCCGGACAGGCTCTTTGACACCGAACTGGCCGCCCGCATTGCCGGGCTGCCGCGGGTGGGGCTGGCGGCGGTGATCGAGCAGCTGCTTGGTTTCGGCCTCGCCAAGGAGCACTCAGCGGCCGATTGGTCCACCCGGCCGCTCCCCGAGCCGTGGCTGCGCTACGCCGCATTGGACGTCGAGGTCCTGTCCGAACTGCGCGATGAACTCGTCGAACTGCTTGAGGCCGATGGAAAACTCGGTTACGCCCAGGAGGAATTTTCCGCGATCCTGACCAGCGGCGTCGCCCCGCCGCGGGTTGAGCCATGGCGCCGGACATCCGGCGTGCATCAGCTCCGTGACCGGCACCAGCTGGCCGCCGTGCGGGAGTTGTGGACGGAGCGGGATCAGCTGGCGCAAAAACGCGATGTGGCTCCGGGACGCCTGATTCCCGATTCGGCCGTCGCCGCCGCGGCCAAGGCCATGCCCGCTACGGTCCCGCAGCTGCTGGCCGTACCGGGTTTCAACGGCCGCGCCGCCAAAAAGGAAGCGCCCCGCTGGCTTAGGGCAATCTCCACCGCCCGGGATCTGCGGGATCTCCCCCCGCTGCAGCTGCCCACCAATGCGCCCCCACCGCCGCGTATCTGGGCGGACCGGGATCCTGCTGCAGCGGCACGCCTGGCCACCGCCCGTCCCCGCCTTGCGGCATTGTCCGAGGAATTGAACATCCCGGTGGAGAATTTGCTGACCCCTGACTACCTCCGCCGGACCAGCTGGCGGCCGCCATCCCCGATCAGCACCGCAACGGTGTCCGAGCAGCTTGCTGAGCTGGGCGCGCGTCCGTGGCAGGT
>JBBSSN010000274.1:0-3589 GCA_038242035.1 Actinomycetales bacterium | reverse complement strand
TTCGTCAATACTGTGGGTTTCGTCAATACTGTGGGTTTCGTCAATACTGTGCGTTGCGCCAGCAGTGGCGCCGGAATGCCCGTTCACGCCCTCATCGTACGCCACGCAGAATTCCCGGCACCGGCGCTGTGGCAGAATCGAGGGGATCACTCATGGCAAAAAACGCGGCAACACCGAACCCCGAACCCGGGCAGACCCCGGGCATACAGCCGCAGCAGCGGGCCGGGATCGGCCGTCGTTCGCTGTTGTTGAGCCTGACGGGCGCTGCGGCGGTCACCGCCTTCCGTGCCAATATCGCCGCCAACTATCTCATAACTGACAACCTGTCCTTCAAGGTCGTTACGCTGCAAAATACCGCCAACAACGACGCCGCGGGCCAATTCCCCGGCGCCACCTGGTATCTGCTGGGCGGCTTTGAAGTCTCCAACGGTACGGCGCGGCGCAAATTGGAGGCACTACAGCCTGCCATGAACGAGCGTGCCCAAGCGTCCTACATCGGCTATTCGAACAGCGGCATTGATGTCGCCCAGCTCTTTATTGCCATCATCAGGGACGCATACGTGCGCAAAATCAACACCGTATATCTGTACGGGGACAGCTTTGGCGGGATGGTCGCCGTCGCGCTTGCACCGTTGCTGGAGCAGAACGGGCTGCACGTCAAACTCATTGTTTTCGGTTCCAGCCCGAGCAGCGTCGCGGATGTCAAGGATCCCGGGAAGCAGTACATCTCGCTGGCCGGAGCGGTGGTACCGTATCTGGGCATCGTGGGCCGGCTGACCTGGGGCGTCTGGAGCGGGCTGAGAAATCCCAATGGACAAGACATGTACGCGGCTGCCAAGTCAGGGGTCCAAACGTCCTTTGATGGCGAGCAGAACAGTCTGATTCTGAACACCTCCCAAGCGACGTTCCTTAAGGCGTTTCCGGCCCAATACGACGGCGGCATCGCCGCGTCCACGGGAATCGGTCTACTGTATGACCCGCAGGATTTCATTGTGAATGCGGCCGCTGCAATCCGCGGTTGGCACCGACTGCTGCCGGCCAACAACTTCTTCCGCTATGACATCGCCGATACCGGCCACGCGAGTCCGGAAATTCACCCGGACACCTATCAGACGGCGTTACGCGTGCTGCAGGATGTGCTGGCCCCGCTGCCATCGGTGCCGCGGGCAAGAACCAGATATTTCTAAGATATCTGCGGCCAGGATATGGCCGCACCAGCTATGGATCAGCACCCCTGCTAAAGCGGGGGTGCTGGTCTCTTGCTGGTGCCCGGGCCGGGAAAAGACCGGCGCTAGCGAGGGGAAATCTGTGCCAGCAGCTGTTCAAAGGGCAATGACTGGGTCAATTCCGCTTCGCGCCGGGCCCGCTGAACGTTCCCGCCGGTCGCCAAGCCTCCGGATTCGACGCCGTGCGCAGTAACCCCGCGCGGCAGGCTCGTGAATCCCTCGGCTATCGCGGCGGCGAATTCCTTGGCCGCCCGGTTCACTCGGACGTCCAGTCCGCCCACGGCCATTTCCCCAGCCATCAGCGGATCCCCGGCTCCCCAGTCATCCGGCGCGGCATAGACGGCGGTGGGCATGGTCCGGGCATGGAAGTAGCTGAACAGCGGACGTACTGCGAAATCCAGTACCAATGAATGCCGAGTGCTGCCGCCGGTCGCCCCGCTGACTACCGGCATCCCCTCCAATGCCTTTGGATCGAGCAGGTCAAAGAACGATTTGAACAGGCCGCTGTACGAGGCGCTGAACACCGGAGTTACGGCAATCAACCCGTCCGCGTCCATGACCCGCGCGATGGCGGCGGCCAGCGCTGGCGGGGCAAAGCCGGTAACAAAATTCTGCGCAATATCGACGGCGAGACCACGGAGCTCAACGACGGTGATGTCCGCATCGACGCCGAGGTCCGCCAGCTGGCGGGACGTGGCACGGGACAGCTGATCGGCGAGCATCCGGGTCGTGGACGGTACGGATAACCCGGCCGAGATGACGACGATCTTGCGTTGCATTGCAGTACTCCTTTGAGATTCGGCGAATCATATACGTTCGTATCTATAAAGCTCAACTGGTGCGGTATCGGTCTTATTCCCCGGGCGGGACCATGCCCCGGCCAAACAGCCGCTGGGCGCAGCGGCCAGACTCCAACGGAATCGGCGCAGCGCCTGCCGGGCCGGCTCAGATGCAATGCAGTTGCGGTACCGTCGAACCGTGGAGTAAAAACGGGGAGTAAACCAGTGTCTGCGTCCCGATGGGCAGGTGAGGATGGGCATGGCGGAGCGCATCAGTAAGGCGCAGCGCAGTGCGAACATGTCCCGGATCAGGGGACAGGACACCAAACCCGAACTGCTGGTGCGCCGGCTTCTGCACCGCGCGGGCTACCGGTACCGGCTGCACGGCCGCTATCGGTCCGAACGCCTGCCCGGACGACCGGATCTGGTCTTCGCCGGGCGCCGTAAGGTCATTTTCGTCAATGGCTGTTTCTGGCATACGCACAGCTGCGCAGCCGGCCAGCATGCGCCGCAAAGCAACGTGGAATTCTGGGCAAACAAGCGCCGCCGCACGGTGGAACGTGATGCCCGCCAGCTGGGGACCCTTCGGGCCACCGGCTGGCGGGTGCTGGTGCTCTGGGAATGCGAGCTGAAGGACGCTTCCGTGCTGGAGTCCCGGCTGATTGCCTTCCTCGAGACCGATCCCTAGATCCCCAAGTGCGTGGGACCGAACATTTTCAGCAGGGTGTCAACGACGACGACGTTTGGCCCGTCACCGGCAAAAGCCGCCTTCAGCGCGTCCCCGACATCCGCCGGCGCGATCCGCTGAGCCGGCACGCCGAAGGATTCCGCCAACTTCACGAAGTCCGGCCGGGCCAGTTCGGTGTGCGTGGCCTTGCCAAAAGCGTCAACCATGTATTCGCGCAGAATTCCGTAACCGCCGTCGTCGACAATCAACCACGTCACCAGCGCATTGTGCTGCCGGGCCGTGGCCAGCTCGGCGATCGAATACATCGACGAGCCGTCACCGGAAACCGCCAGCACACGATCCGGCTTGCCCTGAAACTGCAGGCCCATCGCGCCGCCAATCGCCGCCGGATAGCCATAGCCCAGACCGCCTGCCCCCTGAGCGGAGTGGAATTCACCCTCCCGTGCATCCCAGCAGCTCCAGCCCCAGTATGCCGCGATGGTCATATCCCAGAATGTCTGCATGTCATCGGGGACGGCCGATCGAATGTCCGCCAGGAAGGTCCGCTCTAGCCCCAGATCCTGCTCGTCCAGGCGCGCTTGGACCTTGGCGAGCGTCTCCTTCACCAGCGCCTGCGGCGTTTTTCCGTGCCAGTTCGCATCGGAGGTGCCCCCGGTGCCGGTGAGGGCATCATTCAGGGCGCTGTCAAGAGCCCGCAGGGCCTGTCCGGCGTCGGCCCTGATGCCCAGCGCCGGACGGTTGGATTCGAGCACGCGCGGCTCGGCATCGATCTGGATGATCCGGCCCCGCGGCGTGAGCGTGAAGTAGTTGGACGTGACTTCCCCGAGCGAGGAGCCCACCACGATCAGCACGTCGGCGTCCTCGAGGACCTCGGTGACATGGCGGTCCTCCACCCA
>JBBSSN010000273.1:0-3606 GCA_038242035.1 Actinomycetales bacterium | reverse complement strand
GGGGGCGTCAACAGACCGGCCCAACGGTCCGTTCCTTTCCCGAGCGGCCGGAGTTCGGTCCGCTGGTTCTGGACTCCCTGCGCGTCCAGCAACACCGCGCTCACGCCCAGGACGTCATGGCCTTCGCGGAAAACAGTGGCGTCAATTTCCAGGTCCGTGCCAGGAACTGCCTTCGCGGGAAACAAGCCGCCCTCGACGACGGGCGAAACCGCTGTGATGGGAATGCGGCCGAACCGGAGCCCTTCCATGACACCGGTGGGGCCGGACGGTGATTTCGACGACACTGCTTTGGAAGTAGTCACAAGATAGACGTTAGCGAGAAAGCACCCGGATTGCTAAGCTCGTCCCGGATCCGGTGCCGCGATGGACGCGTGCAACGCACTGTTAAGCCGTCTTCCCCCTGCTGTTTTAGGTCCGTTAACAGATGCCCGGACGAGTACGCTAAGGTGACGAAAATGAAGGCAATCCGCAGATTCACCGTCCGTACAGTACTTCCGGAGCCAATCTCTGCACTGGCCACCTTGGCCACGAACCTCAGATGGTCCTGGCACCTGCCCACCCGTGAACTCTTTGCCACCCTCAATCCAAAAATTTGGCAGGAGAGCAAGCACGATCCGGTGACATTCCTCGGGTCCGTGGGCCGCGAGGAGTTGCAGCAGCTCGCGGCCGATCCCGCCGTCGTCGCCCGCGTTCAGCACGCCGATGAAGATCTCAAGCGCTACCTGACTAAACCACGCTGGTACCAGGGCCTTGGTGCGTCTGCCCCCACGTGCATCGCGTATTTTTCTCCTGAATTCGGGATTGCCGAGGCCCTTCCGCAGTATTCCGGTGGACTTGGCATCCTGGCCGGTGACCACCTCAAGGCCGCTTCGGACCTCGGTGTGCCGCTGATCGGCGTCGGGCTGCTCTATCAGGCCGGGTATTTCAAGCAGTCGCTGTCCCGTGACGCCTGGCAGCAGGAAACCTACCCGCTGTTGGACCCCGACAATCTGCCGTTGACGCTGCTGCGCGAGGCGGACGGCACGCCGGCGCATGTGCGGCTACCGCTGCCCGAGGGACGGCAGCTGCTCGCCTATATCTGGCGCGCGGACGTGGGCCGTGTCCCCCTGCTGCTGCTCGATTCCAACGTCCCCGGCAATGACGACGCCGCACGCACTATTACTGACCGGCTCTACGGCGGCGGCGGGGACCACAGGCTGCAGCAGGAACTGCTCCTTGGCATGGGCGGTGTCAAAGCGTTGCGCACCTATACGCGGCTGACCGGCGGTGTTGCTCCCGAGGTGTTCCACACCAACGAGGGCCACGCGGGATTCCTGGGCATTGAAAGGATCCGCGAACTGATGGACCCGGTCGTGACGGCTGAACCGCTTAGCTGGGAGGAGGCTCTGACTGCCGGCCGCGCATCCACCGTCTTCACCACCCACACGCCCGTGCCCGCGGGCATTGACCGTTTCCCGGCCACCCAGATCCGGCACTTCTTCGGGGCCGGCCTGGCCCCCGGTGTGCCGTTGGATAAGGTGCTGGCTCTAGGCGCGGAAGATTACGATGAAGGCGACCCGTTCGTCTTCAATATGGCTGTGATGGGGCTGCGGCTGGCACAGCGGGCCAATGGCGTGGCGAAGCTGCACGGCGTTGTGTCCCGCGAGATGTTCTCCAGGCTTTGGCCCGGGTTCGATTCCGCAGAGGTTCCGATTACGTCGGTCACCAACGGCGTGCACGTTCCCACCTGGGTGGATCCGAAGCTCAGCGCGCTGGCTGCGGAGCGCTTCGGCGCCCACGTGCTGGATGGACCGGATTGGGACAAGGTCTATGAGGTCTCCGATGCTGACGTCTGGGCCCTGCGCCGGACGCTGCGCAGCGCTTTGGTTCAGGACGTCCGGCGCAGGCTGCGCGCTGCCTGGAAAAAACGCGGCGCCGCGGATGCCGAACTGGCCTGGACGAACAGAGTGCTGGATCCGGATGTGCTCACCATCGGCTTCGCCCGGCGCGTGCCCACGTACAAACGGCTGACGTTAATGCTCCGGGATCCGGCGAGGCTGAAGGCTCTGCTGCTGGATGAGAACCATCCGATCCAGCTGGTCATCGCCGGAAAATCACACCCGGCTGATGACGCAGGGAAAGCGATGATCCAGGAACTGGTCCGATTTACCGACGACCCGGCCGTTCGGCACCGGATTGTTTTCCTCCCCAACTATGACATTGCCATGGCCCGTACCCTTTTCCCCGGCTGCGATGTTTGGCTGAACAATCCGTTGCGCCCGCTGGAGGCCTGCGGCACCTCCGGGATGAAGGCCGCCATCAATGGAGGGCTCAATTTGTCCGTCATGGACGGCTGGTGGGACGAGATGTACGACGGCGAGAACGGGTGGGCGATTCCCACCGCCAATAATGGCGCGTCTCCTCAAGAGCGGGATGACATCGAAGCGGCGGCACTGTACGAGCTGCTGGAGAATCAGGTGGCTCCGCGTTTCTATGGCTCCACTGCCGCCTATGGAACCGGCGCCAGCGGTGCCAACGGCGCCGGGGCTGCCGGGCCGTCCCAGCCCGGCAGCACGGGGCTCCCGACGCACTGGATCTCGATGATCAAACACACCTTGGCGAAGCTGGGGCCGGCGGTCTCCGCGGAACGCATGGTGCAGGACTATGTGAACCGGCTGTATGAACCTGCTGCCGTCTCCGGCCGTGCAGCGAGTATGGATGATTACGCGCAGTCTAAGCTACTGTCCGCGTGGATAGCCCGGGTGCGGACAGCTTGGCCGCAATTGGTGGTGGAGCACGTGGATTCCGTCGGTGTGAAGACGGAACCGCAAATCGGCGATACCATCACGGTCCAGGCCTATGTGGAGCTGGGCGGTCTGACGCCGGCGGATGTCAGCGTGGAAACTGCCTACGGCCGGGCCTTGGAAAATGACCAGCTCAGCGACACCACGATTGCAGTCCTGGACCGTTCTGAGGACCTGGGGCAGGGCCGCTATCTGTTTAGCGGCGACGTAGTTGTAGACCGCTCGGGCAGCTTCGGCTACACCGTGCGCGTGCTGCCACACCACGACGCCCTCGCAAGCAAGGCCGAACTAGGACTCATTGCCAACGCCTAAATTTCGTATCTCCGCATACAGGCTGATGATCATCTCATCCAAGCCACCGGCACGCCGCCGGTGGCTTGGGCACCCGACGCGGCTCGAACGTCCCGGCCCGGTCTCTCGGGTGCCCAGGGACGAGCATGCTTCAGAAACGATTTGACCAGCTGCCGGAAGAAACCCGCCGGCACTGCGGCGCCGGCACGCCCGCCGCCATCGAATCAGATGGTGTACCGGCCCGATCAATGCACCCGTAATTGAGGACCCTTCTCTTCGTCACAGTCTGCCGCTGCGTCATCGTCAGCTCCATGGAAAAGAACATATCCCTGATTCGTCATTGCCCGCCGGGCCCGACCCCGACAGGCGGACCATTTCCTATCAGACACCGTGTCGGTCTCCACCAAGGTTTCTTATGAGTCACCGCGTTCCCTTGACCGCTTGCCGCGATGCAGCTAGGGTCCAAATTAGGTGTAATAAGCGGTACATTTGCCCTAGGCCCGGCGGTGTTGCCCATGGATTTGACACTGTG
>JBBSSN010000272.1:0-3614 GCA_038242035.1 Actinomycetales bacterium | reverse complement strand
GCGACAGAGCCGAGCATCATATACAGCTCAAAGACGGCCAGCAGCCCGCGGATCAGTGCCTGGCGGAACCGGATGGAGCCGCCGTCGTCGCGCACTATGCGTAGCCCCATGATCAACTTGCCCAGCGATTTTCCGCGGGTCAGCGTTTCGATACCGATCGGCAGAATTACCACGATGAACACCACCATGGCCAGCAGCAGAGCGCTGGCGGCAGCGGAGTCGAGTTCCGCGAGGCCGGGGGAGAGCAACAGCGCGAACCCGATCAGCAGCACCACCAGGACAACGGCGTCGATCATCGCGCCGAGGGACCGTGCCGCAAAGGATGCCGGGCGCAGTTCCAGGACCACGGCCTCGCCCGTAATGATTGAGCTGATGGCCGCTCTCCTTTCGCATTGGCGTTTCCAGCCGCCTGTTTCCAATCGATTCTATGGCGCGGTGCGCGGCAGGTGGGCCGGCAGTAGGGTGAGACTGTGGACTTGGATGCGTTTGCCGCCGTGCATCGGACTCAATGGGACCGGCTCAATGAGCTGGCCCGGCGTCGTCGCCTTTCCGGCGAGCAAGCCGACGAGCTGCTCCGGCTGTACCGCAGTGCGTCCACGCATTTGTCGATGATTAGGTCGGTGGCGCCGGAAAGCGCGCTCTCGGCTTCCCTCTCGACCCTGCTCGCCAGAGCCCGGACACGTTTTACCGGTGCCCGGTCCAATTTTGCCCACGACGTGTCACATTTCTTCGTGCTGGCGCTGCCGGCCGCCTTCTACCGGCTCCGTTGGCTGAGCGTGGCGGTGGGAGCCGTGTTCGTCGTCATCGCTGTGCTGTACGGGGCGTGGGCCGCAGGAAATCCCCTGGTGCTCGGGGCCCTCGGTGGCGATGCAAGGCTGCGGCAGCTGGTGGACCACGATTTCGTGGACTACTACTCGGCAAATCCCGGTGCCTCCTTCGCCGGACAGGTCTGGACCAATAATGCCTGGATCGCAGCCCAGGCCGTGGCTCTGGGCATCACCGGGGTATATGTCCCGTTTATGGTCTATCAGAATGCGATGGGCGTTGGGCTCACCGGCGGGGTGATGTTCGGGTACGGGCGCGGGGACGTTTTCTTCAGTTACATCCTGCCGCATGGGCTGCTGGAGCTGACCGCCGTATTCGTGGCCTGTGCGGCGGGGCTGCGGATCTTCTGGGCCTGGGTTTCGCCGGGTCCGCAGCGCCGGCTCGTTTCGCTGGCCAACGAGGGGCGGTCCCTCATTACGGTTGCCATCGGTTTGCTTATCGTGTTGTTTGTTTCCGGCCTCGTGGAGGCGTTTGTCACGCCATCCACCCTGCCGGTGTGGGCGAAAATCGGCATCGGTACGGTGGTGTTAGCCTCCTACTGGGCCTACACGCTCATTCTGGGTCGTCCGGCCTGGCAGGCGGGGGAACGCGGCGATCTGGACACCATCGACGCCGGTGACACGTTGGCAACGACCTAAAGGGGCGTCCGTCGGGGTGGCGACAGCGTCGCGGGACTCACGGCAGGTACCCTGAAAATGTGAGTGAGAACAAGAAGACAGTTTCAGCCGACGATGCTGCGGAGCCGGCAGCGGAAGGGGCGAAGATCGACGTGCAGTCACGTACTGGGCTGGACACCGGCAGCAGCTCGGCGGTAACTGCCACCGACCCTCCGGACGACGACGAACCCGCCTTCGCGTGGATGGTGCCGTCGGGCGGTAAAACGGCCAAGGCCGACAACCCTGTCGCGGGCGCGCCGGCGACGAGAGGCACCCCCATCACGGACGCGCCGGCGACGACAGGCACCCCCATCGCGGTCGCGCCGGCGAAGGCCGACAACCCTGTCGCCGACGCGCCGGCCAAGGCCGACGGCACGACGGCGCGCGCGGGTGCTTCGGCCCTCGTGCCAAGACACGGCAGTGGGCATCAGCCGGTAAAAATTCGTGCGGACGGCAGCGCCCGTGAAGCGGAGCCAATGCGGGAGGCCGGTAAACTTCCCGACCTGCACTCCTACGAGAATGTCACGGCGCAAGACGCGGGGTCCGCAGCGCCGACGGCACCATCGTCGGTCTTCCACGAACCGCTTCCCACCAGCATGCTCCAGGTCCGTCCGCCGCAGGAGGACGTAGACCGCCGCGCCGCGCAGCGTGAAGAAGCCGCCAAGGTCCAACCCGTGCTCCCGCGTGTCATGCAGGTCCTGCTGGCCATCTGTTATCCATTCGTGCTGCTGGTGCTGGCGATCCGGCTGATCACCACGCCGTTGTTCCTCTGGGTGGAATATCACCGACCCGGCTTCCCTGCAGATTCGTTCGGTTTCGGCACAGATGACCGGATGACGTACGGGTCGTATGTGGTGGATTACCTGCTCAATTTCTCCGGTCCCCGGTTCCTCGGCGAC
Organism: Actinomycetales bacterium; assembly: GCA_038242035.1. Classification (GTDB taxonomy): domain Bacteria; phylum Actinomycetota; class Actinomycetes; order Actinomycetales; family Micrococcaceae; genus Arthrobacter_M. Next base: position 1,234 of record JBBSSN010000272.1, on the reverse strand, counting down.
CTGGTTAAGCCCGGTGGACGCGCACTTTTTAATGCCGGCGAAGTCAGTCACATGGCGGATGTGAAATCCGTGATCAGCATGGCGTTCATCGTGGGGGCCGTGCTCGCCGTCGTGATGGTTATCGGCATTATCTACCTGATGCGCCGCAGTACAGGCGGAGTGCGCCGCGGGCTTTTCGCGGGTTCAATCGCCACGTTGGTGCTGGTGATCGGGCTGGGCGTGCTGGCATTCATGGGCTGGGAGACGTTCTTCACGGACTTCCACAAAATATTCTTCAAGAACGGTACCTGGACTTTCTACCTCGACGACTCGTTGATCAGACTGTTCCCGGAGCAGTTCTGGACCGATTCGGGTCTGCTGATCGGCGTCGTCGTCTTCTTGGTCTCCACGCTGACGCTTGCCTTTACCTGGCCCACCAAACAGCGCCGGAATGTCAGTGCGAGGGCCAAGAGCCGCAGGCAGGGTCGGCGCACCGTGACCGGAGCGTAGCCCGGACTTCTGCCCTAGCCGCCAGTCCTCGCCGGCATGCCGTGGATCTGGACGGACGCCTTGGGAATTTCCAGGGCCTCCGTCCAGATCCACGGCAATTCACCCGCAGCCCGGGCTCGTCGGGCTTTAGATCCAGCTCGGCATCCACATCCGGTTCCGCCATTGCTCGTACGGGATAAGTTCCGCGGTCCAAATCGGGTAGAAATACGTACTGACGGCGATGACCAGGACCAGGAACAATCCCACCAGCAGTGCGCCCTGCATCCGCCGCCACCGTGGGTCCGAGGCCGTTCCCAGAATCAGTCCAAGCACGAAGACGAGCGCCAGAATCAGGTACGGCTCGTACGCGATCGCGTAGAAGAAGAAGATAGTGCGGTTCGGATACAACAGCCACGGCAGGTAGCCGGCCGCCAAGGCTGCCAGGATGCCGCCGGCCCGCCAATCGCGGCGGGCAATCCAATAGACAAACAAGAACACGACGGCGAGGGCGCCGGACCACCAGATCACCGGGTTTCCCACCGAAGAGACGACGGCGGCACAACTGTCAGCGACACACCCCTTCTCGCCGTGCTTGGGGTAGTCCGTGTAGAAGGACGTGGGCCTTCCCATCACGAGCCAGGACCAGGCATTGGCCTTGTACGGGTGGTCGGAGTCGAGTCCGGTGTGGAAAGTATAGGCGGTGAGGTGGTAGTGCCAGAGGGAACGCAGCGGTCCCGGTATCCAGGCCCAGCTGCCGCCGGGGTTG
>JBBSSN010000271.1:0-3617 GCA_038242035.1 Actinomycetales bacterium | reverse complement strand
AGATCCACCTCGTTGACATTCGTGTTCGGCTCATCGCCGAAGACGTTCGGCGCGGAGGAGAACATTTTGGTGGCGGTGTTCAGTTCAACGTGGACCTCGAAGCCCAGCACCGGGTCAAACTTCTCCATCGCAACATCGAAGCTCAGGGTTGCGTCGGTCATTATTTTGCCTCCATGATCTGCGTCGGAACCAGCTCGGGCGCCTGATTCAGGATCGGGCCGCCCCAGCGTTCTTCCAACAACTCTTCGAGCACGGCGCCCACGCGGTACAGCCGGGCATCCTCGCGGTCCGGAGCCAGCAGCTGGATCCCCACGGGCAGTCCGTCCTCATCGGCAAGCCCGCCGGGGAGCGACAAACCCGGGACGCCGGCCATGTTCGCCGGGATGGTGGCCACATCGTTGAGGTACATCGCCAGTGGGTCGTCCAGCTTCTCCCCCAGCCTGAACGCGGTGGTTGGTGCGGTCGGCGAAATCAGCACGTCTGCCTGCGTGAAGGCGGCGTCGAAATCGCGCTGAATCAGCGTGCGGACCTTCTGCGCGGAACCATAGTACGCATCGTAATAACCGGCACTGAGCGCGTACGTCCCTAGGATGATCCGTCGTTTGACCTCGTCACCAAACCCGGCCGCACGGGTGGAAGCCATCACGCGCTCGATCGTCATGGCGCCATCGGCGGGCAGCGTACGCAAACCGAACCGGACGCCGTCGAACTTCGCGAGGTTCGACGATGCCTCGGACGGCATGATCAGGTAGTAGGCGCCGAGCGCGTAAACGAAGTTGGGGCAGGAGACCTCAACGATCTGGGCCCCGGCGTCGCGGAGCAGGTCAAGGGACTCATTGAACCGCGCCAGCACACCGGCCTGGTAGCCCTCGCCGCCAAGCTCCTGCACCACACCGATCCGCAGACCCTTGACATTGCCGGTCCGCGCGGCCGCCACCAGTCCGGTGGACGGATCCGTCAGCGAGGTCGAGTCGTGCGGATCGTGGCCGCCGATCAGTTCGTGCAGCAGCGCCGAGTCCAGCACGGTCCGGGAAACCGGGCCAATCTGGTCCAGCGAGGAAGCCATCGCAATAGCGCCATAGCGGGACACTCCGCCATAAGTGGGCTTCACGCCAACGGTCCCGGTGACCGCCCCGGGCTGGCGGATGGAACCACCGGTGTCCGTCCCCAATGCCAGCGGAGCTTCAAAGGCGGCGACGGCGGCAGCCGAGCCACCGCCGGAACCGCCGGGGATCCGGTCCAAGTCCCAGGGGTTGCGGGTGGGCCCGTACGCCGAATGCTCGGTGGAGGAACCCATCGCGAACTCGTCAAGGTTGGTCTTGCCCAAAATCGGCATCCGTGCGGCGCGCAGCTTCTTGACCACCGTGGCGTCATAGGGACTGTGCCAGCCCTGCAGAATCTTTGACCCGGCCGTCGTCGGCTGGCCGATGGTGACAATCAGATCCTTGACGGCAATCGGAACGCCCGCCAGCTCATGCAGGTCCGCTGCATCACTGCCGCCGCGGGCGCGCCGGGTATCGACGTCGACTGCGACGGCGAGGGCCTCCTCGGTATTCACGTGCAGGAACGCGTGCACACCACGCTCGGCGTCACCATCGACGGCGGCAATCCTGTCCAGGTGCGCCTGCGTCACTTCGACGGCGGAGACTTCCCTGGCCGCGAGCTTGGCCGCCAGTGCGGCAGCGGAGTGCTTAATCAGGTCCGTCATTAGTCCTCTTCCAGAATCGCTGGCACACGGAAACGGCCGCCCTGCGCGTCGGGGGCGCCGGAGAGCGCCTGCTCGGCGGTCAGCACATGTCCGACGACGTCCTCGCGCAGCACGTTGGTCAGCGGAATCGGGTGTGACGTTGCCGGTATGTCGGCACCCGCAACCTCGCTGACGGATTTCACCGAATCGACGATGACGGCCAATTCGCCAGCCATCCGGTCCAGTTCGTCAGCGCTCATCTCGATGTGAGCCAGTTGCGCCAAATGCGCCACGTCGTCACGGTTGATCGCAGCCATGGATCTCCCCTGCAGAAGTTGTTGTTTTCCGTCCAGTCTACTGCGCGGCAGCGGGCCATTTGGGGCTGGATCTCTGCAGCGTCAACGAGGGAACCGTCACGGCGGTTAGCGGGCGAGAGCATCTTTCGATCAAAACGGGACATTCTCCGCAGTGGCCGCCCCCGGATTGGTCTTGACCAGGCTAGATAAAAACCCGGCAGCAAAGATGGGTCAAATGGTGTGTCAAACGACGGGTTGAAATCGAATTAGCTTCCCATCGGCATAATAGATTTAGCGTTGACAATGCTTGTCATCACTGGCACAAATCACCATACATAACCAACGTACATAAATTAGGGGTAGAACATGGCGTTACCGCAGCAGTCGTACTCGTCCGAAAAGGCCGCACCATTGTGGGCACCGTTGTACGGAGCGTCGCTCCCGGATGCGGTGAAGCGTTTTTGGAAAAAATACGTCGTATTCTCGGGCCGCGCCAGCCGAAGCGAGTACTGGTGGTGGGCTCTGGTTTCGGCCATCGTCGTCCTGGTACTCGAGATCATCGGCGCGATCGCGGGCGGAGCCGGAGCCACTGTCGCCGCCGACGGCACGTCCGTCCCAGGTCCGGGATTTGGTGTTGTCGCAGCCGTCATTGGGCTCTGGGGGCTTGCCACGATCATTCCCGGACTGGCACTGCTGTCCCGTCGTCTGCATGACGGAAACTTCAGCGCGTGGTTCATTCTCCTCGGGCTCGTCCCCTTTCTGGGGGCAATAGCCCTTTTGGTCATGGTGCTCATGCCGTCAAACCCGCAGGGACGGCGCTTTGACGGACCGGAAGCGGTTCAGCAAGGCTCCGGCTACCAGGCATAGCGGCTGCATCCAACGCCTAACCGGCCCTGAAACCGGCGCCTACACGAGCCGCCCGGTCCTTGATCGGGCGGCTCGTTCGTATGTGTCCGCACGGGTTCGGCCTGCATGGGACGTCTGTCTCCGTACAGGTTCGCCCATCCAGGGTGCGTGCACCGCGTAGATTAGTGGGTATGCCTACCGACGAAACGCCAGTACCCCTTGATGCCTCCCCCGCAGACCGCATCGGGGCCGCCGTCGCCCTTTACGGACAGCATAACGTCGTCGAACGGGCGCTCGCGCTCCTGACCGGCAAGGATCAGACGAAGGAGTTCCTGCTCTTCGCCGGCGGGGCACACGCCGAGGGCATCATCAACGGCGCGCCGGCGCTGTACTGGCCAGAGCTCTGGGGCGCGCGGGTCTTCATGTACACCTGGGACGATTCGGCAGCCGAACCGATCCGGACCGGACTGGGTAATCAGGCGTGGCGGGTGCGGGAAATGTGCGCCAAGGTCGCCGCGTTCCGCAAGCTTCCGGTCGCGGATGAGCTGGTGCGGCTGATGGGCGACGACGTCCCCCGGGTACGCGCCGCCGGTGCCCGCGCGCTGGCGGAAATTGGCGATACCGGGCACATCCCGGCTATCAACGCGCTGCTGAAGGACTCGGATATCGATGTACGCCGCCAGGCCGGAGCGGCTTTGAAGCGGCTGCGGAGCTAGCCGCCCTCCCAAGTCCCAGGCGGTGCCAGGCGGAAACGTCTGCGCATCGCCGGCCCGCTACTCTGCGCAGGT
>JBBSSN010000270.1:0-3627 GCA_038242035.1 Actinomycetales bacterium | reverse complement strand
CTGGTGGCTTCCCTACGCGCTGCTGGCTCCGGCCATTATTTTTGAGCTCGTCATTCACGTAATCCCCATGTTCACCGGTATTTGGATGAGTTTCCTAAAACTCACGAAGGCCTATATTTCCAACTGGGGCCGCGCTCCGGTCATCGGGGTCAAGAACTACCAGGTGGCCTTGGACTTCAATGGCGCAGTGGGGGCGTCGCTGCTGCAGTCATTCCTGATTACCTGTGGTTTCACGATTTTAGTCGTCGGAATCTCCTGGGCCCTTGGTATGGCCGCCGCCGTCGCCCTGCAGAAGAAATTCCGCGGACAGGGCTTCTTCCGCACCCTTTTCCTGGTGCCGTATGCCCTGCCCATGTATGCCGGAATCATTGCCTGGAAGTTCATGCTGCAAAAGGATACTGGAGCGCTCAACCACTTCCTGTATGACAATCTGGGGATTTCCGGCGAAAAGCCGTTCTGGCTGATCGGCGACAACGCTTTCGCCGCCGTCGTTATCGTGGCCATCTGGCGGCTCTGGCCCTTCGCTTTTCTCATGCTGATGGCCGGGCTGCAGTCCATTCCCACGGACGTGTATGAAGCGTCCGCCGTGGACGGGGCCAAGCCGTTCCGGCAGTGGTTTTCGATTACGCTGCCGATGGTGCGGCCGGTGAACATGGTGCTGGTGCTGGTGATGTTCCTGTGGACGTTCAATGACTTCAATACTCCGTTTGTGCTGTTTGGGAATGCGCAGCCTCCTGCGGGGGACCTGATCTCCTTCCACATCTATAACGCCTCCTTCCTGACCTGGAACTTCGGCTCCGGTGCGGCCATGTCGGTGCTGTTGCTGCTCTTCCTGCTGCTGGTCACCGGAATCTACCTACTCGTTGTGAACCGGAGGTCCAAGCGTGCGTGAAACAACCCCAGCCAAAGTCTTTCGGATAGTGGTGATCGCAGTCCTGACCGTTTTCACGGTGGTACCGGTCTACGTGATGGTCATTTCCGCCCTGAAGCCGCTGCGTGATGTGCAGGGCCCGTTCACCTGGTGGCCGTCGGTGCTGACCATTGAACCGTTTATCGATATGTGGAAGACGGTCCCGCTGGCGAGCTACTTCGTCAACAGCGTGATCGTGGCCGGGGCGGCGACAATCCTCAGCCTGGTAATAGCGGTTTTCGCAGCCTACGCGATCTCGCGCTACAGGTTCCGTGGCCGGTCCATCTTCTCCACGACCGTCCTGTCCACCCAGATGTTCCCCGGCGTACTGTTCCTGCTGCCGCTGTTTTTGATCTTCGTGAACATCAATTCCGCGGTGGGAATTCAGCTGGTAGGAACCCGGCTTGGTTTGGTTATTACCTACCTGACGTTTTCGCTCCCCTTCTCCATCTGGATGTTGTCCGGGTATCTGGACGGGATTCCACGCGAACTCGACGAGGCCGCCAAGGTGGACGGCTCGGGGCCGATGGGAGCGCTGTTCCGGGTGATCCTACCGGCGGCCAGGCCGGGCCTGATTGCCGTGGCGATCTACAGTTTCATGACGTCCTGGGGCGAGGTCCTGTTTGCCTCCGTGATGACGACGGAGTCCAACCGGACGCTCGCCGTCGGGCTGCAGCTCTATTCGACGCAGACGAATGTGTACTGGAACCAGATCATGGCGGCCTCGCTGGTAGTCAGCGTGCCCGTCGTCGTCGGCTTCCTGCTGCTGCAGCGGAACTTTGTGGCCGGGCTGACCGCCGGGGCGGTGAAGTAGGAGCATGCAGCGCGATTTTGGCATGCTGACGACCAACGGCAGGGCGCAGAACTGGCTGGGTGCAAATTTCTGGTCGCGGACCGGCGGTCCGCTGATGTGGCGCAATTACGACGGCGCCGTGGTCCGGGAGGAACTGGACGTCCTGGCCCGCCACGGGCTGAACCTGACGCGCTCCTTCTACTACTGGCCGGACTTCCACCCCGAGCCGCACACGCTGAGTAAGGCAGCATGCGCGCATTTCGCAGATTTCCTGGACGCGCACCACTCGGCCGGGATGACTACCATCCCCACCTTCATTGTGGGGCACATGTCCGGTGAGAACTGGGATCCTCCCTGGCGGGCGGGGAGGAACCTCTACACGGATGTCTGGTTTGTGAACCGCCAGGCCTGGTACATCAAGTCCCTGGTGGCGCGATTCGCCGATCACCCCGCCATTGCGGGCTGGCTGATCACTAATGAGGTGCCGATTTACGGTGGTGAGGCGTCCCGGGCGGAAGTGGCGGCCTGGTCGGAGCTCATGGTCAACGCGGTGCGGGCCGGCGGCGGCCGGCAGCCGGTGTCCATCGGAGACGGGGCCTGGGGGATTGAAACCACCGGTCATGACAACGGCTTTTCCATCCGCGATCTGGCGCCGTTCACCGATTTCGTCGGACCACACGTGTACCGGATGGAATCGGACGTGCTGCGCCAGCATCTGAAAGCGGCCCTCATCGCGGAAATGTCCGCAATGACCGGGCAGCCGGTGGTGTTGGAGGAATTCGGCCTGTCCAGTGACTTTGTCTCCGCCGACAATGCCGGACACTATTACCGCCAACTGCTGCACAACACGCTGCTGGCGGGTGCGACGGGCTGGATCGCGTGGAACAACACGGACTATGACGCGATCCTGGACCAGCGGCCCTACAGCCATCACCCGTTTGAGCTGCACTTCGGCCTGACGGATGCGGATGGTGCGCCCAAACCGGCGCTCCTGGAGCTCAAGGCATTCGCCGATACACTCCTTGCCATCGATCTGCCCCGGCTCCGGCGGGCACCGGTGTCCGCAGCCCTGGTCCTGACCTCCTACCTGGCCGCGGATTACCCCTTTACCCAAGAGACGGAACGGGAACTGGTGGTGAAGACCGCCGAGCAGTCCTACGTCGCGGCGCACGAGGCGCATCTGCCCGTGGGCGTGGTGCGGGAAGCCGAGGACGGCGGCCTGCCGGAGGGCTATGACCTGTATCTGCTGCCCTCCATTAAGGCACTGACCGGGCCATCCTGGGTTCAGCTCGCGCGGCTGGCTTCAGCGGGCGCCACCGTTTATGCCTCATACTGCGTTGGCGAAACGCAGGCCCAGCGCGGGCCGTGGTGGATCCGCACCGAGGAGATTTTCGGGGTTGGCCGTCAGCTCGTCTATGGGCTGAACAACCCGATTGACGACGACGTGGTTGAGTTGACGTTTACCGAGGATTTCGGCACGCTGACCAAGGGCGGCGTGTTGCGCTTCAAAGCTGCAGGCAACGAGCATGCCCGGGCCTTCCTGCCGGTCCAGGCCACGGAAGGAACCGTGGTGGCTGTTGATGGACACGGCAATCCGGCCCTGATAGTCAAGAAACACGGGGCTGGGCGGACCGTGTTATGCACCTATCCGCTGGAATATCTTGCGGCGGCACAGGGCCGGGTCAATCCGGAAGATACCTACCGTCTTTACGAGGCGCTGGCATCGCTTGCCGGTATCCGCGGACCGGTGCAGCTCGATGATCCGCTGATCTTTGCGGACTCGCTGCTGCACGAGGACGGCCGGGAGTTTGTTGTTCTGCTCAGCCAGCACCCCGGGCCGACGGCGGTTGGGCTGGCTTCGGCGGCATTGCGGACGTTGGACGGGGACGCCGTCGAGTCGGTTGACCTTGGCCCCTATGGGGTG
>JBBSSN010000269.1:0-3628 GCA_038242035.1 Actinomycetales bacterium | reverse complement strand
CGGGGCCGCGGTGCACTATGCACGAGTTCATCTCCCGTAGAAGAGCTTCGTCTTCCCCAAAACCGTAGTAACCGGCGATTCCGCACATACTTGCAAACCTCATCTTTAGTACGTCAGTCCTCGGTCAATGCTACTGTCTCGTCCGGCTCCGTCCCTTCAGGCCCTGCAGCGGTGGGCCGTCAGGTCCTGCAGCGGTGGGCCGGCAGGCCCTGCAGCGGTCGGCCGGGGCCGTCCCGCCGGCTGTACTTCCGGGTGCCAACACAGTCGTCCTGCCGGCTGTCCTTCCGGGTGCCAACACTGTCGTCCTGCCGGCTGTCCTTCCGGGCGCCCACGCCGTCGTCCTGCCGGCTGTTCTTCCGGGGCCCATACCGCTGTACCGCCGGGCCCGTGCCGGGTGAGGGTGCCCACTATGATGTTTTGGTGACTATTGAAAGACCCGTCCACCGTCGGCTGACCGTCGGCATCCTGGCGCTGCAGGGAGACGTCCGCGAACATGCCCGTGCCATCGAGGCCTGCGGAGCGCGCGCGGTGAGCGTGCGCCGCCCAACCGAGCTGGCCGACGTCGACGCGCTGATCCTGCCCGGGGGAGAGTCCACCACGATTGACAAGCTGACGCGCATCTTTTCCCTTGCCGAGCCTCTGAAGGAGCGGATCGCCGCCGGAATGCCGGTGTACGGCAGCTGCGCGGGGATGATCCTGCTGGCCGATGAGATCGCCGATCCGGCTACGGATCGGGACGGCAACGCGCAGCAGACCCTGGGCGGGCTGGATATCACGGTGCGGCGCAATGCCTTTGGCCGCCAGCGTGAGTCCTTCGAAACGGATCTTGATTTCGCGGCGCTCAATGATGCGTTCCTGTCTGATGCGGTACCGGCCGCTGCGGTACGGGCCGATGCGGCATTGAACCATGCCCGGTCCGGCGTCCCGGTGCACGCGGTTTTTATCCGCGCGCCGTGGGTGGAACGCGTTGGAGCCTCGGTGGAGGTGCTCGCCGCCGTGCGGCTTCCCGGGGCAGCACTTGTGCCCGATGACTGCTCCGGGCAGCCGGAAAACACCCGGACCGCTAGAATCGAAGGTAATACCAGAGCGGTGGCAGTACGATCGCGGCAGCTGCTTGCCACCTCCTTCCATCCGGAGGTAACGGGGGAGCGCCGCATCCATGAACTGTTCATCCGCATGATTAGAGGAGAAGCGTAAAGCATGTCAGGGCACTCCAAATGGGCAACGACCAAGCACAAAAAAGCCGTCATTGATGGCCGTCGTGCAAAGTCTTTTGCCAAGCTAATCAAAAACATCGAGGTCGCCGCCAGGATCGGCGGGGCGGACCTGGTAGGCAATCCCTCGCTGGAACTTGCCGTTTCCAAGGCCAAAAAAACATCCGTTCCCGCGGACAACATTGACCGTGCCATCAAGCGTGGCTCCGGCCAGCTTGGCGACGCCGTGGACTACCAGACCATCATGTATGAGGGCTACGGTCCGCAGGGCACCGCCATTCTGATCGAGTGCCTGACGGACAACAAGAACCGCGCTGCCTCTGAGGTGCGCCTCGTGGTCGGACGCAACGGTGGAAACATGGGCGATCCCGGCTCCGTGGCGTACATGTTCGCCCGCAAAGGCGTGGTCTCGCTGCCCAAGAAGGATCTCTCCGAAGATGATGTCCTGCTGGCCGTCCTGGACGCCGGTGCGGAGGAAGTCAAGGATGACGGTGAAAACTTTGAGGTCATCTCGGAGCCGCAGGATCTGCCGGCCATCCGCGCGGCCCTTGCCGAGGCCGGCATTGACTATGACACCGATGAAGCGGCCTTTGTGCCCTCCATGCAGGTGGAGCTGGATGTAGAGCATGCCCGCAAATTCATGAAGCTCTACGATGCGTTAGAGGATCTGGACGACGTGCAGAACATCTACTCGAACGCCGATTTCAGCGCCGAGGTCATGGCCGAGCTGGACGAGGACTGACGCTGCGCGTTCTAGGCGTCGATCCGGGTCTGACCCGCTGCGGGCTTGGCGTTGTCGACGTCGCCGCGAACCGGACGGCCACGCTGGTCGCCTTTGGCGTGGTGGGCAGTACCCCCGAGAAAAGCCTCGATGCACGGTTGCTGGTCATTGCGGACTCGATCGACAAATGGCTCAATGATTATAACCCGGATGTGCTGGCCGTTGAACGAGTGTTCTCCCAGCTCAACGTCAGTACGGTGATGGGCGTGGCGCAGGCTTCCGGAGTGGTGATTGCGGCCGCAGCCCGGCGCGGCATTCCGGTGGCTTTACATACGCCCTCGGAGGTGAAGGCCGCCGTTACCGGCAGTGGCCGCGCGGACAAGACCGCCGTGACTACGATGGTGACGAAAATCCTGCGCCTTGACTCTGCCCCTACTCCCGCCGACGCGGCCGACGCCTTGGCCCTGGCGATTACGCATGCGTGGCGGGCGGGGCCGGCGGTGGCCGGTCTCGGCGCAACAGGGGCTGCCGGCACGACGGCGGCGCAAAAGCTGTGGCGCGAGGCCGAGGCGAAGGCGAAAAAGAACAAAGAGAAGACAGCTCACGGCTGGCGTTGAGCGTGGCGTTCCTGCAATGTCCGTTGTGTTCGCTACGCTGCTCGTAGATATGTTCTATCTGCTGCCCCGACCGCTACTAACCCGGAGAGTTTCCTTATGATCAGCTTTGTTCGCGGGCCCGTGGCGCAGATCGGCCTCTCCTCGGCCGTTATTGATGTGCACGGAATCGGCATGCTGGTCCATGCCGCCCCCAAGACCCTTGGCGGTCTGCGCACGGGTCAGGAAGCCACGTTGGTCACCTCGATGATTGTCCGCGAGGATTCGATGACGCTCTATGGTTTTGCCAATAGCAGCGAACGCGAGGTTTTTGACGTGCTGCTGAGCGTCAGCGGAATCGGTCCGCGACTGGCGTTGGCCGTGCTGGCGGTGCACGAGCCGGAAACCATCCGGGTGGCGGTGGCGGGTGCCGACGGCAAGACCTTCACGAAGGTCCCCGGGATCGGCCCCAAGGTTGCCGGCCGTATTGTCCTGGAACTGAACGGAAAGCTGCTTCCCGAAGGTACCGGCGCCGGCGCTGGTGGGTCGGCTGCGGCCGGTGTTGCCGGCCCCGCTGCCTGGAAGCCGCAGGTGATCGCCGCGATGACCGGGCTGGGCTGGTCCGAGAAGGACGCTGCAATGAGCATCGATAAGGCGACGGCGGATGATCCGGTCCTGCTGGAAGACGCCAACGTGGCGGCGATTCTGCGGGCCACCCTGCGCTGGCTTGGCCAGGACGTCGCCCGCGCACCGTCCGCGGGGAGGGTGGGCGCACGTGGCTGAGCCGGAGCCCGGGGCGGAGGCCACCCGCTCGGTGGTATCCCCGCAAGCAGTCCCACCGCTGGCGGGCGAGCCGGAGGAGCGGGTCATTGAAGCGGCGCTGCGGCCAAAGAATCTGCATGATTTTGTTGGCCAGCAGCGCGTCCGCAAGCAGCTCTCGCTGGTGTTGGAAGCCTCCCGCCTGCGGGGCCGCAGCGCCGACCACGTCCTCATGTCCGGCCCGCCAGGGCTGGGGAAGACCACGTTGGCGATGATCATCGCGGCAGAGATGAACGCACCCTTGCGGAGCAGCTCAGGGCCTGCCATCCAACACGCGGGTG
>JBBSSN010000268.1:0-3628 GCA_038242035.1 Actinomycetales bacterium | reverse complement strand
ACGCCGCGGTCCCGGTCATTGACGGGACCACCGCGTCCGTCAGGACCACCCCGAAAATTACCGCGGGTTCCTCCGGCAGCACGTTGGTCTCATACTGGGGGAACAAGTCCAGTACCGACAACGGCTGGACCTCGGACCCCAGCGTGGCAGTTCGGTCGCAAACAACGGGGACCGGCAGCGGCAGGATCACGTCGCTGGTCGGGGACACCGCTCCGGTCGGGGCCGGCGCCCGGGGCCAGCTCACCGCCACACCGTTGGCAGCGCCTGACACCAAAAGCGCCATGTGGTCCGTCATCCTCAACGCCGGATCGGTGCAAGCTCCACCACCGGTAGCCAACCAGGCACCGTCCCCATCCTTCACCGCAGCAACCGCGGACCTAACCGTGCAGGCGGACGCCAGCGGCTCCAGCGATGCGGACGGCAGCATAACGGGCTATGCATGGTCCTTTGGTGACGGCAGCACCGCCAGCGGCGCGACTGGAACACATGTCTACTCCACGGCCGGAACCTACACGATCACGCTGACTGTTACGGACAACGCCGGGGCCAGCGGGACGACGTCCAAGACAGTCACGGTGACTGCCCCGCCGGCTGCCGCACCCGTCTTCCGTGCCGCGGCACAGACCAATGCCAATAGCACGGTCCCTTCGGTGATGGTCCCGTCGTCGGTGCAGGCCGGGGATGGAACGCTGCTGTTCGTAACTGTCGGTGACGCTGCGCCGACGGTCGGGCCGCCGTCGGGCCTGGGTTGGCGGCTGGTCGCGTCGAAGTCCGGCAGCACAATGCAGACGCAGTTGTGGGCCAGAACGGCGCAGGCAGGCGACGCCGGATCGGTGGTGCAGGTGCCGATCAGCACGTTGGCCAAATCCGCGGTGCAGTTGCTCGCCTACAGCGGCGTGAGCGGATCCGCATGGGTTGACGCCGCGGTGCCGGTGATTGACGGGACCACGGCGTCCGTCCGGACGACTCCGAAGGTGACCGCGGGTTTCTCGGGCAGTACGTTGGTCTCATACTGGGCGAACAAGTCCAGTACCGATAACGGCTGGTCCGCGGACTCCAGTGTCGCGGTACGGTCGCAGACAACGGGGACCGGCAGCGGCAGGATCACGTCGCTGGTCGGGGACACCGCTCCGGTCGGGGCCGGTGTCCGGGGTCAGCTCACCGCCGCACCGTTGGCAGCGCCTGACACCAAAACCGCCATGTGGTCCGTCATCCTCAACGCCGGATCGTAGGCGGCGTTTGAGGGAAATGGAGGCGGCTACCGCGTAGGCCTAGCCGCCGCGCCCGGTTCCGGCGTCAGCGTCCGGTGATAGAACCATTCGATGTGCTCGCGGAGCCGTTGCTCAGCGGCATCCGGATCGTGGTCGCCGATCGCATCCACGATGCCGCGATGCTGCTGACGCAAGGTCACGGCGATATCGTCCCAGTCACCGACCTTATCCACCGCCTCGGTCACATAACCGCGGATGGATTGACTCAGCGAGGCCATGATGGTTTCGATTACCGCATTGCCTGCCAGCGAGGCGACAGCCACGTGGAACTGGGCATCGAGCAGATGGAAGACCTCCTGGTCGAGGCCCGGGTCATCCATGGCGTCGAGCATCCCGCGCACGCCGTCCAAGACGGCATCGCCGTCGTGCTCCTTCGACGCGGCTGCCCGGCCGGCCCAGGTTTCCAGCAGGATCCGCGTCTGTACAATGTCCTGGACCGGCAGATGCTGTGTCGCCACGTGATACCTGAACGCTGTGGAAAGCCCGGCTGACGGATTGGACACCACGATAGCTCCGGAATTCGGGCCCGATCCAGATGACGTCCGCACCACGCCCATGGCATCAAGAATGCGCACAGCTTCGCGTACCGAGGCCCTGGAAATACCGTACTTTTCCGCCAAGGAGCGTTCCCCGGGCAACTGATCGCCCGGCTTAATGGCACCGGAGCGAAGATCCGCTTCTATATTGCTGAGCACAATCTCGTACGTTCGCCGCGTTGCCGCCACAGTACCCTCCTTGGACGACTGGAAATCCTTACCATCGTGCCATGCCCGGGCCCGCGGTGCGGAGGCGGGACCATCGATGGAGTTTTTGCTAAGGAAGCATCCAGCCAGGAACGGGCGTGGGCTGCGGGCGCTCCAGCCGACAACCCTGAGGAAAATAACCGATTCCTGGCCGTCCATAACCACGGTCGTAGCGGCGATGGCCAGGTTTTGCGGGCTGATCAGCTTGCTCACCACCGCGCCCGTGGTGTTTGCGGCGACCAGCAGATTGGCACAATCACCATCAGTACCGGGAACAACGCCAGTCAGATCCGACCGTCCGTGAGTCTCGGATTCGGCCTTCCGCAGGGCGCCCAGACGCACCTGCGCGGCATCGGCTGGACGTGACTCCTGTCACAGGGCTACTATGGTCTGACCACATGGGTGTCATGTGCCGCTCGTCACCGCCCCGGAAGGACCCCATGAAGATCGCGCTCTTCGCTACCTGCATTGTCGATGCGATGTTTCCGCGCACGGCCAAAGCGACGGTGACAATTCTGGAACGGTTGGGGCACCAGGTCGTCTTCCCCGCCGCCCAGGCCTGCTGTGGCCAGATGCATATCAACAGCGGCTATTTCGACGATGCCGTGCCGGTGGTGGCCAATCACGTCGCAGCATTCAGCCAAGGGGACTATGACGTCGCGGTTGCCCCTTCTGCCTCCTGCGTTGCGTCGGTGAAACATCAGCAGCCCATGATTGCCCGGCACAGCGGTGACGCCGCCCTCGAAGACCGGGCCAACGCCGTCGGCGCTAAGACCTACGAACTTTCCCAGCTTCTGGTGGACGTCCTGGGCATCACCGACGCGGCGGGCCAGCTGGGCTCCTACTTCCCCCACGCGGTGACATACCACCCCAGCTGCCACGGCATGCGTTTGCTCCGCTTGGGTGACCGGCAGCTGGATCTGCTGCGGACGGTCGCCGGGATCGATCTGCGCAATCTTGCCGAACCGGACCAGTGCTGCGGATTCGGGGGCACCTTTGCAATGAAAAACGCGGATGTCTCAAGTGCGATGCTTGAGGACAAGGTGGCGAATATTGAAGCCTCCGGCGCGGAACTGTGCACGGGCGGCGATGCCTCCTGCCTGCTGCACATCGGCGGCGGCCTCTCCCGCACGGGCAGCGGCACCGTAACCATGCATTTTGCCGAGATACTTGCCAGCACGATGGAAGCGCCCGTCTCCGTCTCCGGCGGGATCGAACTGCTGACCGGACGGGGACGCTCATGAGCCAGATCAGCCTGGGTATGCCAAAGATCGCCAGTTACGGCACCGGCAACCTGTTCGCGACCGAGCCCTTCCCGCACGCCGCGCACCGCGAACTCGCCAATCCCCAGCTGCGCGCGAACCTGGGCCGCGCCACTCGCAGCATCCGGGACAAGCGCCTGAAGGTGGTGGCGGAGCTTTCCGATTGGGAGGAACTGCGCGAAGCCGGCAGCGTGCTCAAACAGCAGGTCATGGCCGATCTTCCCCGTTTGCTGGTGCAGCTGGAGGAAAATGTCACAAAGCACGGGGGCATAGTGCATTGGGCCCGCGACGCACAGGAAGCCAATGAGATCGTCACCGGTCTCATTCGGGCCGAGGGCGCCACCGAGGTGGT
>JBBSSN010000267.1:0-3631 GCA_038242035.1 Actinomycetales bacterium | reverse complement strand
CCGCCCAGGATTTCCAACTGCAGTTCGGGATTAGCGGAGAGCCGGTGGGCGATGGGCAGAGCGTTCGTAATGACCAGAAGGGCATCGCCGGGGCTCGCCGGCGCCCAATCAGTGAGCCGTTCGGCCAGCAGCGCGGTGGTCGTCCCGGAGTCCAGGAGGACCGATCCGGTCCGGGTGGAGGGAATGAGGGCGGCGGCCGCTGCGGCAATCCGGGTTTTTTCCACCAAATGCTGTGACTGGCGTTCGCCGAGGCTCGGCTCCGACATGCTCAGCCGATCCAGTGCGACAGCGCCTCCGTGAACGCGGCGAAGACGCCGCATGTTCTCCAGCCCGGCCAGATCCCGTCGAACAGTTTCGGCGGTAATCCGGAACAGCTCTGCGAGTTCTCCCACGGTTACGCGGCTGCGGGCGGCCACAAGTTCGGCGATCTTGTCCTGCCGTTCTTCGGCAAACATCGTGCCTCCAAGGAATCGTGACAGACATCACAACGATGTCTGTTTGGTTGACTTTATCTGTGTTTATCTTCGTATGTCAAGAGAAACAACATGAACACAGATTTGAGTCCGGTTCCGCCGGGGAAGTCTGCCAGGCACGCCAGTGCCCTACGCTTAAACTGACAATCGAGGTCAGGGGTACACATGGCGAAGCAGTTGAAGTCAAAGAGACGCGGCAAACCAAATCCGGCCGTACGGATCGCTACGGAGGCGGCGTTTGACCCACAGGGCAGGCCCAAGCCCGCCGTAACGAAGATCCTGCTGCGCGCCGTCGATGTCCAGCGGCCGCTTGTGCTGGCCAATCTGCGCCGACTCAGGCACAGGCACCCGCAGGCCAGCACCGCCAAGCTCAGCTCACTGCTGGAGCGGGACTTTCTCCGTGCGGTGTCCGGCGGCGGTGCGGCGATCGGCGCGACAGCCATAGTCCCCGGACTGGGAACCGTGGCCTCCCTGTCCATTTCCGCCGCGGCGACGGTGGTGTTCCTGGAAACGACGGCACTCTATGCGCAATCCGTGGCGGAACTGCATGGCGTGCGATTGGCGGATCCGGAGCGCGCACGGACCACGGTGATGGCGATCATGCTGGGCGAAGAAGGCACGTCCATGGTCCAGGGCCTGACTGGCCACGCGCTGGGGACGGGACAGACCCCGATGAAGGCATGGGGGCTGGCAGTAGGCAAGGGTCTGCCGACGTCTGCAGTGAAAAGCATTGGTGGACAGGTCCAAAAGCGCTTCCTGAGGAAATTTCTCATCCGTGAGGGCACGGCTTGGGCGGGACGGGCCGTCCCGTTCGGCATCGGCGCCGTCATCGGTGGAGGCGGAAATCTGATCATGGGGCGGGCCGTCGTCTCCGCCACCCGTAAAGCCTTTGGTCCCGCGCCGCTGATGATCCCGGCCGGGCTCCTGGCCGAGTTGGAGCGATCCAAGGGTCGCACACACACGGCCAGCGGCAGGATTGCAGGCGGTCGTATTACAGACGGCACTAGCGCGGCCGGACCCAGTCCGGCTGAACGGACGAGCCGCCGCCTGGCATTGCCGCATTTGCCGCATTTCGGCCGAAAGAACCGCGGGCATGGACCTGAACAGTGATCTGGGCGAGTCCTTCGGCGCATGGCGGATGGGCGACGACGGCACTCTTCTGACGTTGGTCAGCAGCGCCAACGTGGCGTGCGGGTTCCACGCCGGTGACCCGCTGACGATGCTGGATACCTGCCGCCGGGCCGTGGCGGGCTCCGTCCGGATCGGCGCGCAGGTGAGCTATCGGGATCTGGCCGGTTTTGGACGACGGGCCATGGACATCGGATCGGACGAGCTGTACGGCGACGTCCTCTACCAACTGTCCGCGCTGGACGGAATTGCCCGGACCGCCGGCGGGAAGGTGGACTATGTCAAGCCGCACGGCGCCCTGTACAACCGGATCGCCCACGACAGGGACCAGGCCCGCGCCGTGTGTTCGGCGGTGCTGGACTTCGGCCGGAGCCGTTCGCTGGCCCTGCCGATGCTGGGCCTGCCCGGCTCGGTGACTGCGGACGAGTGCGGGACAGCCGGTCTGCCGTTTTTTGGCGAGGCCTTTGTTGACCGCGGCTACCTGGCGGACGGCACGCTGATCCCGCGCGGACAGCCGGGGGATCTGCTGGACAATGTGGACGAAATCGCAACCCGCGCCGTACGCATGGCGCGCGAGCGGACGGTACGGGCGAGGGACGGATCACTGATACGGCTGGACGTGCACTCGCTGTGCGTGCATGGGGATACGCCCGGTGCGGCAGCGATGGCCGCAGCGGTCCGGGCAGCGCTCGCAGCGGCGGAAGTCCCGGTTGAGTCATTCTGCTGAGGATTCGGAGCACGTCCCGCAGCCGGCGCCGGGGATGCAGCTGACATCTGCGCCGGAGCCTATCCTCTTGCCGTGCGGCGACGGCGCCGTGCTGGCCGAACTGCCAACCCTGCAGGCAGTCCTTGGCTACTATCACGGACTGTCGCGCTCCACACCGGCCGGGCTGCTGGATCTGGTGCCCGCCGCCCGCACTGTTCTGGCTACCTTTGATCCGGATCGCGTCAGCGTGGAAACCGTCCGGCGCTGGATGCTGGAAACCGCACCGCAGCCGGCGGCCGCCGCGCACGCCCCGGAGGTTGCCATCGACGTGCGCTATGACGGCCCGGATCTCGCTGCGGTGGCCCACCTCTTGGGCCTGACGCAGGCTCAGGTGGTCGGCCTGCACACCGGTTCTTTATGGACCGCGGCCTTCACCGGCTTTGCTCCCGGGTTTGCCTATCTGGTGACCGATCATGAGCGGCTGCGGGTGCCGCGCCGGAATACTCCGCGCACCAAGGTGCCGGCCGGAGCCGTTGCGCTCGGCGGGGAATTCAGCGCGGTCTATCCCGTGGCTTCCCCGGGCGGCTGGCAGCTGATCGGGCATACCGATGCGGCCATGTGGGGTAGCGGGACCGGTCCCGACGGCGCCGGCACCGCCTTGCTCAAGCCCGGCACGCTGGTGCGGTTTCGGGAGAGCTGAATGAGCACGCCCTTTGCACGTGTCGCTGCCGCAGGTCCGCTGACGCTGGTGCAGGATCTGGGCCGTCCCGGCGCGGCCGACATGGGCCTTAGTCCCTCCGGGGCGCTCGACCGCCGCTCGCTGCTGCTGGCCAACCGGCTCTTGCAAAACGCTGCCTCGGCGGCCGGTCTGGAAATTCTCCTCGGCGGCCTGCGGCTGGATATTACCGCCGGCGCTTGGGTGGCCGTCACGGGCGCGCACGGGCTGGTCCTGCTTAACGGCAAACCGTGCCCGTTGAATACGGCGCTGTTTGCTTCCGCCGGATCCGTGCTGGAATTTTGCCCCCCGGACGCCGGCCTGCGCTACTATCTGGGGGTCGCCGGGGGTTTGGCCGCGCCGCTCCTGTCCGGGTCCGCGAGCTCGGATCTGCTCTCCGGCATGGGCCCAGGGCCGCTGCGGCCCCGCGACATCCTATCGAAGCATCCGGTTCGGACCCCAGCTGAGGCGGGCACTGCAGGTGCTGCAGCGGCAGCTGCCGGACCGCCAACGGTCAAGGACCCGCCGCACCCCGGCCGGCCCCTTGCTCTGCGGATTACCGACGGCCCGCGGCGGAACATGTTCGCCGCTTCAGCGTGGCGTTTGTTG
>JBBSSN010000266.1:0-3634 GCA_038242035.1 Actinomycetales bacterium | reverse complement strand
GTTCAAATAAGACAGGACAGCAGCGCCCCAAAAACGATCAATTTAGTGGAAAATCAGGCTGGCCACGGCGAAGATGGCCAGCCCGGCCAGTGCGCCCACCACGGTGCCATTGATCCGGATGAACTGCAGATCCTTGCCCACCTGCAGCTCGATCTTCTGCGAGGTCTCCACCGCATCCCAGCGTTCCACGGTGTCGGTGATGACGGAGGCAATCTCGTGCCGGTACGTTTTCACCAGGTAGGACGCCGCGTCGCTGATCCACGTATTGACCTTGTCGGCCAGCTCCGGATCCTCCACCAGCCGCCGGCCGAAGTCCCGGATGGCTGCGGTGAATTTGATCCGCAGCTCACTGTTGGGATCATCGGCGGCGGCCAGCAGCGCGGTCTTAATCGTTTCCCAGGTGCGCCCGGCCAGGTCACGGACGCGCGGATCATCGAGGATCTGCTCCTTGATGGCATCCGCCCGGGCAATCATCGCGGGATCGTGCTGCAGATCCTGGGCCAGGTCTTTCAGATACTTATCCAGCTGCAGCCGGACCTGGTGCTGTGGATTGGTCTGCACGGCGTGCACAAACTTGTTCAGCTCCGTATAGACCTTGTCGCCCACCAAACCGTCCACGAAGGTCGGTACCCACAGCGGCGAGCGGTCCGAGACCAGCGAGCTGATGACTTCGTGATTGTGCTCCATCCAATCGGCCGCGGTGTCCACCAGCAGATCGACGAGTTGGTGGTGATGGCCCTCGTCGAAAATCCGCTCCGCCATTCGGCCCACCGGGGGACCCCACGGCGGGTCCACCAAATGCCTGCGGACCATCGACTCGATCACGTCGCGGACGTCGTCGTCCTTGAGGATTTTCATGGCGCCGCGGATCGCGGCGGAGCCCTCCGTCGCGATGCGCTCGGCGCTGGCCGGTTTGGCCAGCCAGGCGCCGGCTTTTTGCGCGATGCCGACGCTCGCGAGTTTCTCCTGCACCACCGTTTCGGAGAGGAAGTTGGTCTCCACGAAGTCGCCCAGGCTGGCTCCGATGGCGTTCTTACGGTTGGGGATGATGGCCGTATGCGGAATCTTCAGCCCCATCGGGTATTTGAAAAGTGCAGTCACCGCGAACCAGTCAGCCAGCGCGCCGACCATGCCTCCCTCGCTGGCCGCCCGGACGTATTCCAGCCAGGGATATTGGCGCTGCAGGGCGAACGAGACGGTGAAGATTATGGCCATCAGGATCAGCAGGGACAACGCCAGTGTCTTCATCCGGCGCAGCCCGGCGGCCTTTTCGGCGTCGCTGCCCGTCGGGTTGCCTGGCCGGCCACCCGAGGGACCGCCGGCTGCCTGCACAGACATCGATTCTTTCGGTCGGGACTGATCGGTGAGCGCCATAGTGCAAGCGTAGGCCAACCGTGCCCCTGCCGTACTCCTGCAGTGACGGGGGACGGTGTCGGGGCTGCAGCAAGTCCTGGCGCAGCCGGATGGAATATCGTGGTGGAATGATGCCCCTGATCTACGCTCACCGTGGCTCCAGCGCCCGCTTCGCCGAACACACCCGGGCCGCATATCTGCAGGCCATTGCCGACGGCGCCGACGGAGTCGAGTGCGATCTGCAGCTAAGCGCGGACGGCGAGCTTGTGCTGCTGCATGACGAGACCGTGGACCGTACCTCCAATGGCTCCGGACCGATGGTGACACGTACCCTGGCGCAATTACAGGAGCTGGACTTCTGTTCGTGGAAAGGTGCCACGGTTCCGCCGCGGTATGGTTCCATCCGCGAACAGCTGCTGACGCTGGAGGCGTTGTTGGATGTCCTCAGCGGCGCGGGGCGACGGATCGGCTTGGCCATAGAGTTCAAATACGCCGTACCGCAGGCAGCGCGGGACAGGACGACAGCGGGGGACAGGTCGCTGGAGGAGCGGACGCTGCAGGTGCTGCGGGCGCGGGGTTGGCAGCCCGAGGATTCCACGGC
The DNA here is from genome assembly GCA_038242035.1 of Actinomycetales bacterium. Taxonomy (GTDB): domain Bacteria; phylum Actinomycetota; class Actinomycetes; order Actinomycetales; family Micrococcaceae; genus Arthrobacter_M. Next base: position 1,680 of record JBBSSN010000266.1, on the reverse strand, counting down.
GGGAAATATCCTGGTGTCGTTCATGAGCTTCAATCCCGGATCTCTGCTGCACCTGGCGGCGAGCGTCCCGCGGCGCTCGCTTTGTGCCCTGATTGAGGATGTCTCCGGTGAGGATGTTTCCGCCGGGGATGCCGCGTCGGCCCTGTTGCTCTCAACTATGGCAGCGGGCGAGCGGCTGGTCGACGACGGTGTGACGGGTCTGGCAGGTCCCGGGATGGCGTACGTGCGTGCCCATCCGGAGCGGATCAGGCGCTGGGCCGATGCCGGTACCCGGCTCCGTATCTGGACCGTCAATGACGCACAAGACGCCCGTTTCTGCCTTTGGCTGGGGGCCGAGGAACTCACCACCGATGCCCCCGCCGAACTCCGGTTTGCCCTCACACGCTGATGTGCAGCGCGCGTGCCCGAAAGGGGAACCGTCGGTCGGATGTGATTGCATGGATCTATGGCATCACGCATCGAGGACTACGCCCTGCTTTCGGACATGCACACCGGGCCATTGGTCTCGCGCAGCGGAAGCATCGATTGGCTCTGTTTCCCCCGTTTTGATTCTCCGTCCTTGTTCGGGGCGCTCCTCGGGACGGAGGAGAACGGGCGCTGGCTGTTGGCACCCAAGGCAGCGGACGCCGTCGTCGTACAGCGGAGCTATATTGACGGCACCTTCGTGCTGCAGACTCACTGGCAGGCCGACGGCGGCAGCGTGCGGATTACGGAGTTCATGCCGGTGGGGGACAGGCGTGCCTCGCTGGTGCGGCGGGTCGAAGGGCTCAGCGGCACCGTCCGAATGCAGCAAGAGATCAAAATCCGCTTCGGCTACGGAACCGTGCTGCCCTGGATGAGCAAAATGACTGATCCGCAGGGCCACAAGGTGCTCCGCGGGGTGGCCGGACCGGATGCTCTGGTACTGCGCGCGGACGTGCTTCCGGTCGCCGCCGAGAACAAGCACAGCGGGGAATTCACGGTTACCGCGGGGCAGGTCACGGATCTGGAATTGACGTGGTTCCCGTCGCATCGGGAACTGCCTGCCGCGATCAACGTGGACGCGGCGCTCGCGGCCACCATCGACTACTGGGCTGCCTGGGCCTCGAGCTGTACCTTGGATGGCGGATACGCGGACGCGGTGAAGCGCTCACTGCTGGTGCTCCGTGCACTGACGCATGAGGATACCGGCGGCATCGTCGCCGCGCCCACCACCTCGCTGCCGGAGGATTTCGGCGGTGCGCGTAATTGGGACTACCGCTACTGCTGGCTCCGGGACGCGGCACTGACGCTGCAGGCGATGCTCACCCACGGTTATGCGGATGAGGCGATGCATTGGCGCAACTGGCTGCTGCGGGCCGTTGCCGGGGACCCGGAAGATCTGCAGATTATGTACGGACTCTCCGGCGAGCGGGAGCTGACCGAATTGGAGCTGCCGCAGCTGGCGGGCTATGAGAATTCTTCGCCGGTGCGGGTCGGGAACGGGGCGGTGGGCCAGTACCAGGCCGACGTGGTGGGTGAGGTGATGGTTTCTTTGGAGAAACTGCGCGTGGCAGGCGGCACCGAAGATCTTTTTTCCTGGCCGCTGCAGCGGGCCCTGCTGGGTTTTGCGGAAAAGCATCTGGACGAGAAGGACAACGGCATCTGGGAAATGCGCGGTGCGCCGCAATATTTCACGCATTCGCGGGTGATGATGTGGGC
>JBBSSN010000265.1:0-3653 GCA_038242035.1 Actinomycetales bacterium | reverse complement strand
GGAGAGGCTGCGCACCCTTTACGCCACCAGGGGCCAGGACATGTTCGACAAGGCATTCCTGCTGAACCGGTTCCGTTTTAAGTACGACAGTGCACGGCTGACGGCCATGCTGCAGCGCGAATTCGGGGCGGAAACCACGCTGGGCAGTGACCAGATCCGCACCCTGCTGCTGCTGGTGCTGCGCAACGCCACCACCGACTCGCCCTGGCCGCTGACCAACAACCCGCACGCCAGTTTCAACGACCCCGCGCTGACGGACAACAACCTGAACCTTCCGCTCTGGCAGCTGGTCCGCGCCAGCACCGCGGCCCCGGTCTTCTTCCCCCCGGAGGTGGTCAGCGTTGGCAGCCGGGAATTTATTTTCGTGGACGGCGGGTTGACCATGTACAACAACCCCGCGTTCCAGCTGTTTCTAATGTCCACCCTGGACGCCTACCGGCTGCGCTGGCACACCGGCGAGGATCGGCTGCTTCTAGTATCGGTGGGCACGGGAGCCGCGGCCAACGCCAATGCAGATCTGCTGCCCGGAGACATGAACCTGCTGTACAACGTCAGTTCAATTCCAAGTGCGCTGATGTACGCGGCCTCCACCGAGCAGGATCTGCTGTGCCGGGTGTTCGGGCGCTGCCGTCACGGAAGCGGACTTGACCTGGAAGTAGGCAATGTCAGTTCGGGCCCCGGCCTTCTGGATCCGCGGCTGTTCTGCTATGTCCGCTACAACGCCGACCTTTCCCGGAGCGGGCTCGATGCCATGGGACTGGCCACGGTGGAAGCCACCGCGGCCCAACGGATGGATTCCATCGAACACATCACCGACCTGCAACGGATCGGCTCCCGGCTGGCCGAGGAAGTTGAGCCCGGCCATTTCGCGGACTTCTTGGCTGGAAAGTAGAACTGGAAATGGCCGGTCCCGTGCGAGGGCAGAGACCGGAGGGCCCGGCATGAAGTGCGGTGTAACGGCCCGTAAGGTGAAGGCCGCGATGACAGACCGCAGCCGCGCCAGGACCGCCCGGCGGCCCTGGCAGCCGGGCTTCGGGTCCTTCGCGGCCGCGTACGCGGGATTCCTGGCGGTCGACTGGTGGGGGCTGCGCCGGCCGGACACGGCCTCGGCCCTGGACCTGTACGCCGCTGTTTTCTGGACGCTGCCGGTTTATGTTTCGGTGCTCGGGCTCTAAGGAGGCTGGCGGACCCGGCGGCGGATGCGGGTGCTGCGGAACGCCCCCCGGTCGGCGCCCGTGTCCGTGGCTGGCGCAAAGCTGCTGGTAGTGCTGCCGACCATTGGGCGCGAGGACACGCTGCCGGCGCTGGAACGCACCCTGGGATCCTTACGGCTGTGTTTGCCGCCGCTGTTCACGCAGTTGAGGGTCGACGTCGTTATGGAGGCCGGGTGCGCCGGCGCGCCCCGGATCGCCGCACTGGCCGCCATGGCGCCGTTCATCCGCCTGGTGGAGGTCCCGGCCGGTTTCCAGACGCCGAACGGGACCCGGTTCAAGGCCCGCGCCAATGAGTACGCGAACCTGCTGCGCCAGGCCAACGGCGAGGCCCGGGAGGACGTCTGGATCCTGCACCTGGACGATGACACCGGCGTGGGCGCCGACACGGCAGACGAACTGGCCCGGTTCATTCAGCAGCAGCAGGACGCAGGAGAAAACGCCCTGGATTTGTGCCAGGGCATCCTGTGCTATCCGCGGGAGCTGACCGCGAACCGCCTGGTCTGGCTCGCCGATGCCGTCCGCCCCGCCTGCGACATGGGTTTGTTCGCCGCCACCACCGGCACCGGCTCACCCCGGGCCGGACTCCACGGGGAGCTGCTGATGGTCCGGGCCTCGGTGGAGGCCGCGATCGGCTGGGATTTCGGGCGGCGGTCCCTGGTCGAAGACGCGCAGTTTGCCCTGCTGTTCTGCAGCCGGTTCCCCGGCCGCAGTGGCTGGATTCCGGCACGCTGCTACGGTGCCAGCCCGTCGTCGTCGCCGGATTTTATCCGCCAGCGCGAACGCTGGGTTTGGGGACTGCTGGAGTTGGTGGCCGGCCGGAACCCGTCCCTGGCCCGCGCGGTGCCGCTGCGCTGCCGAATGCTCATGCTGCACAACGTTCTGGTCTGGACGTCCGCGCCGCTGTCCCACCCCGCCGTCGTGCTGTTGCTGTGCGCGCTGAGCGGGGATCTGCGCATGACTCCTGTCATCCCGGTCCTGGTCCCGGTCTGGGCATTGAACCTGTCCTTTTGCATCTGGCTGTACTGGGAGGGTCTGAAACTCAACGCTGCCGCGTCCGCCCGGCCCAAACGGCTGTGGTGGGAACCGGCCGCGGTGGTGGCCTTGATCCCGCTGTTTTCGCTCTGGGAATGTGCCGGAATTGTCCGCGGCGTGCACCGCTTCGTCTCCGGCAGCGAGCCGAGGTTCACGGTCATTGCCAAGCCCGCCTGAGCATCACACCGTGGGCAGCGCGTACACCCGCCCGTCCAGGCTGCCGACGTAGACCCGGTTGTCCGCAATCACCGGCGAGGAGTCATCGATGGGCCCCTGGGCCGGGAAAGTCCTTGCCAGACTGCCGTCGGCGGTGTTCACGCTGTATAGCCTGAAATCCCGGCTGCCCACGTACACCACGGTCCCAGCCACCGTTGGGGAGGACCGGATCCCGTTGCCCGTACCGAACCGCCAGCGTTCGCGTCCGGTGGACGAATCCAGGGCATACAGATTGCCGTCGTCGCTCCCCACGTACAGCACCTTTCCCAGCAGGCAGGGGGTGGAAACCACGCCCTTGCCGGCGCCGAAGCTCCACACCCATTCCCCGCTGGCGGCCTGGAGGGCATAGACAAAATGGTCATCGCTGCCGAAATACACCAGGCCCGAGGAGATGACGGCGGAGGAATCCACGGTGCTCTCGGTGGTGTAAGCCCAGCGCTTTTCGCCCGTTACGGCGTCGAGCGCGTAGAAGTTGTGGTCCCGGCAGCCGATGTACACCACGCCGCCGGCCACCTTGGGCGAGGAATTGAACCAATCCCCACCCTCGAACCGCCAGCGTTCGGCGCCTGAGACGGCGTCCACGGCGTATACCCGGTGGTCCCGGCAGCCGATGTACACCAGTCCGCCGTCGACTGTCGGCGAGGAATGCAAGGGCGCCCCGGCCTGGAAGGTCCAGCGCGGCTGCCCGCCCGCTGTGTCCACCGCGTGCAGCTTCATGTCATTGGATCCGACATAGACCGTTTCTCCGGACACCGCCGGCGTGGAAGTGATCGCTCCGTTCGTCTGGTAGCTCCAGCGCGGCTTTCCGCTGCCTGTGTCCAGGGCGTACAGGCGTGCGTCAACGCTGCCGATGTAGACAGTGCCGCCCGCGACCGCCGGAGAGGAGTAAACCTCGTCGCCGGTCTGGAAGGTCCACAGTGGTTCCACCGGCCGGCTCGCCTGCAGCTGGACGACGGCGGCAACCCCCAGGCCGCCGACGGCGGCCGCCGAGCCGCCTGCCACCCATTTGAACAGGGTCCGCCGGGAGATCTCCTCCTTGGAGGGCAGCCGCAGGACCCGGATCAGCCCTTCCGTGTCCGAGCGGAAAGTCTCATAGTCTAAACGGACGGCGTTGCGCTGCCCCAGCGTCTGCAGTCCGGGCGGCATCAGATCGGTGTCCGGCATGGGGACTCCGTCCACCAGCACGGGGAT
>JBBSSN010000264.1:0-3660 GCA_038242035.1 Actinomycetales bacterium | reverse complement strand
GACCAGCTTGCCGGGGGCGGAACGCTGGCGGCGGAGAAGATCCTCAACGCCACGGACATTTCCGGGCTGCGGACCGAGGCGAACAAGGACGATTTCAATGAGCACGTCTGGTACAGCCTGCCCACGGCCGGTAGAGTGGCGGACGCCGTGGCCGCGCGGCTTGCTGAGCTGGACCCGGAGGCAGCCGGTATTTTCAAGGACAACGCCGCAGCCTTCAAGGATTCCGCGGCGCGGATAAGCGGAATGCTCGCCGGCCTGAAGGCCGGGCACGCCGGCCAGGAAATAGCGGTCACCGAACCGGTCCCGCTGTACCTGATCGAAGAGGCAGGCCTGGTGAACAAGACCCCGGCAGCCTACAGCCATGCCATTGAAGAAGGGCAGGATGTCCCGCCGGCAGTGCTGCAGGAAACCACCAATCTGGTCTCCGGCCACAACATCCGGTTCCTGGCCTATAACGACCAGACGGAAGGCCCGCAGACGCAAGTTCTGAAGAATGCGGCCGACGCTGCCGGAATCCCGGTGCTCAATTTCAGTGAAACGTTACCCGCGGGCCAGGACTACCTGACGTGGATGGCCGCCAATGCCGACAGTATTAAGAAGGCCATCAGCTAGTGAGCTCCCCTCCTTCGGCACGGTCCGACGCACCTGCCGTTTTGGCACGGTCGGCTCTCCCCGCCACCTCGGCGCCGGCCGTAGTGAACCTTGCGGACGCCAGCTTGAGCTTTGGCGAACACATGCTGTGGGATGGACTGGACCTGCAAATCAAGGCGGGGGAGTTCTTCGCCGTGCTGGGACCGAACGGCAGCGGCAAGACCAGCTTCCTGAAAGTGCTGCTGGGACTGCAGAACCTGACCGGCGGAAGTGTTCGGGTAGGTGGGGAGGCAGCGCGCCGGGGAAGCAACCACATTGGCTACATTCCGCAGCAAAAGGGCTTCGCTGCGGATACTCCGCTGCGCGCCCGTGATCTTGTCGGCCTTGGGGTGGATGGACACCGCTGGGGAGTGCGGTTGGGCGCGCGCAGGCACCGGCGCCGCGTCGATGAGCTCCTGGACCGGGTCGGCGCAGCCGATTACGCCAACGTCCCGGTCGGGCTGCTGTCCGGCGGCGAGCAGCAGCGCCTTCGAGTTGCCCAGGCCCTGGCCACGGATCCGGAGGTATTGCTCTGTGACGAGGCCCTGCTCTCCCTCGACCTGCATCATCAGCAAGCCGTCAGCAGACTCATCAGCGACCAATCCCGGGACCACGGCAGCGCAGTGGTTTTTGTTACCCACGAGATCAATCCGATCATTGAGTATGTGGACCGCGTGTTGTACCTGGCCGACGGAAAGTTCCGTATCGGTGCACCTGACGTGGTCATGACCACCGAGGTGCTCTCGGACCTGTATGGCACCCATGTTGAGGTGCTGCACACCAACGGGCGCATCGTCGTCGTCGGGCTGCCGGACGCCACGACCCACGGGCACGCAGCGGAAGGGCACTGATGACATTCCAGGACTTCATGGATGCGGTTCTCAACTTCCAGAATTACGGCGAACTCCTGCCGCTGTTTCGTGACTCCATTCTGGCCGGAGCCATCTTGGGGCTCGTGGGCGGGCTGATCGGCACCTTTGTGATGATGCGCGATCTGGCGTTCGCCGTGCACGGCATTGCCGAACTGTCCTTTGCCGGTGCCGCCTTTGCCTTGTTGGTGGGTGCGGACGTCATCCTGGGGTCCCTCGTCGGTTCGGTGCTGGCCGCGCTGGTGCTCGGTGTCATGGGCGTGCGGGCGCGGGACAAGAACTCCGTCATCGGTGTGATCATGCCGTTTGGCCTCGGTCTGGGAATTCTGTTCCTGGCGCTGTACCAGGGCCGGGCAGCGAACAAATTCGGGCTCTTGACCGGTCAGATAGTCGCGGTGGATTCGACCGCGCTGTCCATGCTGGCCGGTGCCGCCGTCGCCGTTATTGCCGGCCTGCTCATTGTCTGGCGGCCGCTCACCTTCGCCAGCGCGGATCCGGAGATCGCCTCCGCCCGCGGTGTGCCGGTACGCACGCTGTCCTTGGTGTTCATGTTCCTGCTGGGCATTTCCGTGGCGCTGTCCATCCAGGTGGTAGGGGCGCTGCTGGTGCTGGCGCTGCTCATCACCCCCGCCGCGGCGGCGTTGCAGGTGACGTCCTCGCCCAGGCTCGTGGTGCTGCTGAGCATCGTATTCGCCATGCTGTCCACGGTGGGCGGGATCTTGCTGGCCCTCGGCGGCCGGATCCCGGTCAGCCCCTATGTCACCACGCTGTCATTTTTGGTCTACGTCATCTGCCGCGGAATCGGCACCTACCGACGCAAACGCGGCCGCAACGGGCGGATTGTGCGGCAGGACCCGGCGGTGCCCATAACCGTCAGCGAACTCTCCGCCCCGTAGCTTACGTCCCCGCTCCCGGTTCACGCCCGCGCGGCCCGGGCCGAGCACTCGGGGCAGAGGCCGACGATCTCCACGGTGTGCTGGACCTCGGTAAAACCATGCGCAGCAGCCGTTTTGGCAGCCCAGCTCTCCACCTCGGGCGCCTCAATCTCCACGGCCTTTCCGCAACTGCGGCACAGCAGGTGATGGTGGTGCGCCGCGACCGAACAGCGGCGGTAAACCGCCTCGCCGTCGGCATTACGCAGGACATCAACCAGACCGTCCTCCGCCATGGACTGCAGGATCCGGTATACCGTCGCCAGCGCCACCGACGATCCATCGCTTTGCAGGCTCCGGTGCAGCTCCTGCGTACTGACGAAATCGTCCAGCTGATCCAGCGCGGAACTGATCGCCACACGTTGCTTCGTGACGCGCTGTTCCCTTCCGGGCCGCGGCTGCTGATTGTCGGCATCGGCCACGGGCGTGCCCTCTGCGGCCGACGCTGCTTCAGGGGTCGCTGCCTTGGACGTTCTTACCTCGGACATGACTGCTGCTCACTTCCTTGCGGGGTTATCGGCCCCGCCCGTCCAGATTATCAGTGCCCGTCCGCGCTACTGATGGCCCTTCGCCCGTGGCGCCCTGCTCTCGATGCGTCCGCTTTCTTATTGCACCCTTGGTGCATGCGCAAGCCCGGACGTAGGCTGAGGGCATGAAGCTGACAAAGTACACGCACGCCTGTGTCCGGTTGGAAAAAGACGGCCACGTCCTGGTGATCGATCCCGGAATCTTCTCCGAAACAGAAGCAGCGCTGGCCGGGGCCGGGGCAATTCTCATCACGCATGAGCACGCGGATCACCTCGACTCCGACGCGGTAGCAGCAGCGCTGAGGGCAAACCCGGACTTGGTGCTCCATGCCCCCGCGGGCGTGGCAGAGGAGCTGCAAAAGAAAGTACCCGAAGCGGCAGACCGGGTGAAGGACGTGGCACCCGGTTCGGACTTTTCGGCGGCGGGCTTCGCGATCCGCACCTTTGGCAGTCAGCACGCGCTGATCCACGCGCAGGTTCCCATTGTCCCCAACATTGGTTTTTTGGTGGACGAAAACGTCTACCACCCAGGGGATTCCTTCACAGTGCCCGACGGCGTCAAAGTACAGACGCTGCTGGTTCCCATCCACGCGCCGTGGTCCAAGACCTCGGAGGTCATTGACTTCGTCATTTCCGTGCGGGCCCCGAAGGCGTTCCAGATTCACGACGCACTGCTCAACGAGCAGGGGTTGAGCTTTTCCG
>JBBSSN010000263.1:0-3667 GCA_038242035.1 Actinomycetales bacterium | reverse complement strand
GTGCCCGCTTCCGCAAGTAGGCGCCTACCCAGGGCAACCGTCACCGATGTCCCGAGACACCAAGTGTCACCAAAGTCCTGAGACAGAACTGTCACCAATGTCCCGAGAGATCACAGTTTATTTTTGGCGTCGTCGGCGTTTTAATCGGACTTCCCGTCCGCGATCTGTTAATCGTTGTTGATGAGTGATGATATTTGTGTGACAGATGTAGAGCAGTGGGCCGAGGGGCTGGCGGAAATTGATAAGTTGATCGGACACCGTTTCGCCCGTTCCGAACCCCGCCGGAATGCTGTGGGGTACGTGCGTGGACTGCTCACGGATGAGGAACGCAAAAACTCCTGGACCTTGTCTGAACGGGCCGGGCACCGCACCCCTGACGGCATGCAGCGGCTGCTCTCCACCACCGACTGGGACCCGGATGCTGTGCGGGATGACCTGTTCAGCTATGTCAACCGCCACTTGGGTGACCCTGACGGAGTGCTGATCGTTGACGAGACCGGATTTTTGAAGAAGGGCACCGCCTCGGCCGGGGTCGCACGCCAGTACTCGGGCACCGCGGGGCGGGTGGAGAACTGCCAGATCGGGGTGTTCCTGATGTACTCCACCCCGGCCGGGCGCACTCTGTTGGACCGGGAACTCTACCTGCCCAAAACCTGGGCCGATGACCGGGAACGGTGCGCCAGTGCCGGCATTCCCGAAACCCGGGAATTCGCCACGAAACCGGTGCTGGCCGCGGACATGATCGAAAGGGCATTGGAGGCCGGGATCCCGGCCCGCTGGGCCACCGGAGACGCGGTCTACGGCCAGCACACGGGACTGCGCCGCCGCCTGGAAGCCAAGGGCCTGCACTACGTGCTGGCCGTTCCCATGAACCAAAACATCATCGCCCCCACCGCCGGGATCGGCGAACAATGGTGCGCCGATAAACTCATCGCTTCCCTGCGTGCCAACGCCTGGCGGACCCGGTCCGCGGGGGCCGGAACCAAGGGCGACCGCCGTTACTCCTGGGCACGGACCCGCATCAACGGTCCCGCCGAAACCGGCGAACACTGGCTGCTGGCCCGCCGGTCCCTCAAGGACGCCACCGACCTGGCCTACTACATCTGCCACGGCCCAAACCGGGTCTCGCTGGCCGAGCTGGTCCGGATCGCCGGCGCCCGCTGGGCCATCGAGGAAACCTTCCAAACCTCCAAGGGCGAAACCGGGCTGGACCACTACCAGGTGCGCCAATACACCGGCTGGTACCGCCACATCACCCTCTCCATGTTCGCCCACGCCTTCCTTACCGTCATCCGCTCTAAAAAAGGGGCCCTGCCGCCGGAGCCGGGGAACTGATCCGGCTCTCCCTGCCGGAAATCAGACGCCTGCTGGCCCGGCTCATCTGGTACCGGCCGCTACGCCCCGAGCCGATCCTGAAGCATTCAATCTGGCGGCGGAAACATCAACAGCGTGCACGATACTGTCATTACAAGGCCCGCGGACATACCCCCTAAACGGGCAGTACGACTAGGCGGCAATGCTCCTGTCCTCGCCGGCATCGTTCTTGACCTTATCTCTGTGACGCGAACTCTTGGCTGCTCTGGTCCGCGTAGGGCGGAATATCAATTTCCGGGTAGACGCTTGGGACTGCGCGCAGAACGTGTCTCTGGATCGGGTTGCGGGCGGATCCTCGGAGCGGCTGGAGACGGGCAAGACTGTACCGGTTGCTCGGGAGTGGCCCGCGGGACCGTGTGCGGCTGACTCGAGGTTCGGTCATCCGACTGAAGGCGTCGACCCGCCGAACTTGTAACGTCGGGTTCAGACGCCGCAGACGTCTGGATTTTCACCTACTTCAGCTGATTGGCCAGAAAAATGTCTGTATCGAAAGTCCCTGTGGTATTCATCCATGGTCTGTGGCTCGCCGCCTCCTCGTGGCAGCCGTGGATCGATCTTTTCGCCAAGCGCGGGTTTGAACCGATAGCCCCCGCGTTGCCCGGTGAGGCGGCGACGGTCGCCGAGTCCCGGGCGGATCCGGCAGCGGCGGCAGGCTACGGCATTGACGCAGTGGCGTCGCACTTCGCCGGGATCATCGCCGCCTTGCCCGCTGCGCCGGTCATCATCGGGCACTCCTTCGGCGCGATGATCACCGAGAAGCTGCTCGGTCAGAACCTCGGTGCCGCCGGGGTCGCCATCGACGCCGCCCAGATCAAGGGCGTTCTACCGCTCCCGCTCTCCTCGCTCCGTTCGACGTTGCCGGTCTTTAAGAACTTTGCGAATGAGAAGCGGGCCGTGTCGCTGACCATCGATCAGTTCCGCTACAGCTTCGGCAATGCGCTGCCGCCGGAAGAGTCGGATGCGCTCTGGGAGCAGTACAGCATCCCTTCACCGGGCAAGCCGCTTTTTTAGGCCGCCAGCGCAAACTTCTCACCGCGTTCGCCAGCCAAGGTCGACACCGGCAACCAGGAGCGTGGGCCTCTGCTGCTGATCATGGGCGGCAGGGACCATACCGTGCCCGAAGCGATCACCAAGGCGACGCTGAAGCAGTACCGTGGTTCCTCAGCCATCACGGAGCTGGTCGAATTCCGCGACCGTGGGCATTCCCTGACGATCGACGGCGGCTGGCGCGAGGTGGCCGAATCGGTCCTGAGCTGGCTGGAAGCGCGGGTCGTGGCACCCTCCGCGAGCGCCTGAGGCCAATGATCAGTCCCTGGATGGGGTTGGGCGGAGCGTGGCTGACAATTGCGCCCGGTTCGTGACGCCGAGCTTGGGATAGAGGTGGTACAGGTGCGATCCCACCGTGCGGTGCGACAAAAACAACCGCTCGCCGATCTCCCGATTCGACATACCCCGGGCCGCCAGCTGTGCGACCTCCAGTTCCTGAGGTGACAGCGGCTCCCACACGCCCGGGACCCGTGGCGGTGAATCCGCACCGAGCGCCCGAAGTTCGGCGCGGGCGCGCTCGGACCACGGACGCATGGCCAGTGCATCCGCGAGATCCCGTGCTGTGCGTAGCTGCTCGCGGGCATCCTGGATGCGCCGCTGGCGGCGAAGCCACGAACCATACTCGATCATCAGACGTGCCCGGTATGTCGGCCAGGCGGCAACGATCCCGGTGAGCGCACCGCGCTAAGCAGCTTCGGTCGCAGCCGGTTCCGCGGCGAGGAACGGCGAGGCATAGACCTCGCCCATGTGCTGCCATGGCGTAGTGAGAGAACCCGGACCGTACCGATGGAAGAGCGGCCTGACTTCGTCGATACGGCCCAAGTGTGCGGCCGCTTCCGCGAGGTCACCGAGACTCCACGCGGACTGAACGGGGTGATGAGACGGGTCTTGGGGCTCGAAGGTGCGACGGAATGCGCTGAATGCCTCGTCGTAGCGGGCCTGCGCCAGGTAGTTGACGCCCTCCGTCAGCTGGATTCCGGTCAAGACGTTGTTCGCGCCGGTCCCGAGCGCACCGCGTTCGGACTCGACGATGAGCGCCTCCACACCGCATGTCCTCAAGCCCCACACGGTAGATTCTGCTGCGGGACGAAAGCGGCCAGGGCACAAATGACAGACTAGGGGCATGGACTTGTTGGATGACTTTGACCTGCTGGCAGAACCTCCCGCACTCGAGGAGTATCTTGGCCTGCGAAGGGACGCCGGCTTGTCGCAGAAGACTCCCGAACAGGGTGCAGCTGCCCTGACC
>JBBSSN010000262.1:0-3671 GCA_038242035.1 Actinomycetales bacterium | reverse complement strand
GTCCGGCGCTACTGCCGTGCGCCTGGAGGAATACAGCTACTACACCACCCGGTTCCTGGAGCAGACCGTGCTGGGGATGGACCCGGCCTTTCCCGACATATCGGCGGCCTTGGCCGGGTTGGAGGTATCCATCCTGATCGCTGCGTCGACTCCGGAGCCTCCGTTGGTGGAACGTGTCCTCTCGCTGGCTGACCAGGCGCCGGAGGAGGAGAAGATGATGACAGATATCATCGCCCGCATGACAGTCGGCCGACTGGAAAGGCTCGCTGAACTGGGTCTGTTGACCATCGATACGCATTTCCGGGTACCGCCGGCGTTGATCGGCTGTGTTTTGGATGCCTTCGACGATGACGTGATTGACCGCCTGGAACTTGGGGAAGCCGTTGACGACGCGAGCGTCCAGGAGGAGGCCGCTGCCAGGAAGGCCACCCCGACTAAGAAGGCCACCCCGACGAAGAAGGCCACCCCGACGACGAAGGCCGGGCAGGCACCTAAGGCCGTGCCTGCCATGAAGCGTTCTGCCGTCACACCGATCCTGCAGCTGAAGATCCAACTCAAAAATGCCAAACCACCGATCTGGCGCCGCGTCCTGGTCCCGGCCGACATGCCGCTGGACCAGTTGCACGGTGTCATTCAGACCGTGTTCGGGTGGCTGGACTACCACCTGCACAACTTCCAGACCGGTGGTTTCCGCGGCCCCAGCTACGCTCCGGTGGATCCGGAGGGACTGTCTGACTCCTTTGGCGAACCTTCCCTCGACGAGTCCACGGCCAAGGTCGGCGAACTGCTTGGGGAGCTGGGCAGCAAAATGGTCTACACCTATGACTTCGGCGACGACTGGGAGCACGCCATCACCGTGGAAAAGATCCTGACGGACGACGGCGGCGGGCAGCTTCCCCGGTGCACTGGCGGCCGGGGCGCCGCGCCCGCGGAGGACAGCGGCGGAGTCTGGGGCTGGGCCAATATTGTGCAGGCCGTCAACGATCCGGAGCATGAGGAGCACGAGGAGTACCGGGAATGGCTGGGCCTGCGGTCCGGGGAGACCTTGGATCCCAAAGTCTTCGACGTGGAGCAGGCCAATGAGGACCTGGCCGATGTCTTCTGACCCAGTCTTCCCGCGGCCGGGCCGCCAAGCGGCTACTCTATGTCCGGCTCCTCATTGATGCTGCTCAAGCGGTGGGCACGCGGCTGGACCGGGAAGCGACGCCCGCTGATCTGGTCCGGGACGATACGGATGAAGTGGTTCTTTTCCCCGGCCTGCCAGGGGAAAAGCGGCAACATGGCGGCGGCCGCGGCCTCATCGATATCGTGGGGCTTCTCCGCTGTGCCCTTGATGACAGCACTCCAGGCCCGGTTGGTGCTCCTGTCGTAGCCGTCCGCCTCAAAGGCCAGCGGGTGGCCGGAGCGCACGCCGTCCACTTTGGAACCCTCAGCACTGCGGAAAACCACCGTCCCGTGGTCCACCATGTAGGTCAGCGGAAAGATCTCCGGATGGTCGTCGATGATGACGGCCAGCCGGCCGATGTCCGTGCTGCGCAGGGCGTCCCAGCACTCGCGGGTTGAGAGGTGCTCGATTCCGTAAACTTCGTCGTTGGCGTCCATAGGGCCATCCTAGGCTGGTGGAGCAACTAAGGGTCAGCTGACATTCCTTAGCGGTCCGGCGGGTACCCTTTCACCGGTTGCGGGTGTCGCGATCGCGGGTGCCGACGGCGGACCAGCCGCGGCGCACGGGTTCGGCAACAGCCCTGCCTGCAAACCTGCCCTTGTCCCGGCTCCGATAAACGATGTACGGCCGGAACAGATAATGCAGCGGTGCCGTAAAGGCGTGCACCAGCCGGGTGAAGGGCCAGATGGTGAACAGCAGCATGCCCACCAGCGTGTGCAGGTGGAACGAAAATGGCGCATTCGCCATCGCCGCAATGTCCGGCTGGAAAATGAACAGGGAACGGAACCAGGGGGAGACGGTTGCGCGGTAGAAGGCGGCCCCGCGCGGGCAGCCCCGCGGCTCATACTCCGGACTGTCCGCGCCAACGGACGGGTAATCCGTCTGCTGCGACTCCCAGGTGATGATCCCGTCCTTGACGTAGACCTTCCAGGAGCAGGATCCGGTGCAGTTCACGCCGTGGGTGGAGCGCACCACCTTGTCGTGGCTCCACCTGTCCCGATAGAAAACATCGCCCTTGCGGCCACCCTCGCGGAAAACCGCCCTGGAGTCATCCGTCTGGTCCCACTTCGTGAAGAAACGGCCGAGCTTGAGCATTGCGTCCGAAATCGGCCCGTCAAGGCCCGGCGTGATCCGTTCAGTAACCATGCTCACACCATAGGAACCGGGAATACCCGGCGCTAGGGTCTAACGAATTGTCAACAAAACTCTGCGCTAATTGCCGGCGGTCTTGACCGGCACCGAGGCAGCCGGGTCTAATCGGGGGACCATTACGGTGTTGGGCGAGGACGGCTCTCGAATTGCCTGGCCACGATGACGTCGGTTGACGAATGGGCGAGGATGGACAGCACAATGACCAGCGCGACGAGATGAAAGAGCTCATCGGAGCCCTCGACACCTGATTGGAGGACGAGAAGCCCGTACACCACCGAGGCGAATCCTTTGGGCCCGAACCACATTGCCGCGAGCTGTTCTTTGGCGGGCAGGCGTGTGCCGAGGAACGAAACCAGCAGAGCCAGCGGCCGGGCCGCGACGATGGCCAGGATTGCGAAAATCCAGCCTGTCCACGTGATCTCTCCGAACAGGAACGTTGGCGTGATCAGCGCGCCAAAGACCAGGATCGCGGCCAGCTTAAGCAGTTCCGACACCAGTTCCCCGAACTGTTCGAACTCCTCCCGGAAACCCGGGCCCGCGTTAGCGACGGTGATGCCGGCCGAGAAAGCAGCGAGGAAGAGGTTGGCCCCAGTCACCAGGCAGATGGCAAGGACGAGCAGCCCAATGGAAACCGCCACCAGCGGTTGCAGTCCTTTCGTTGCCATCAAAAACGGAAGCCGCTCAAGCCCGATGACGATCAGCGGCACCAGAACTCCGATAAGCAGGCCCAGAGCGATTTCTTCGGTCAGAACCCCGATCCCGACATGCATTCCGCCACCGAGGGCCA
Organism: Actinomycetales bacterium; assembly: GCA_038242035.1. Taxonomy (GTDB): domain Bacteria; phylum Actinomycetota; class Actinomycetes; order Actinomycetales; family Micrococcaceae; genus Arthrobacter_M. Next base: position 567 of record JBBSSN010000262.1, on the reverse strand, counting down.
GCAGCACGAGGACTACGGGCAGGGCCAATCCGTCGTTGAGGCCCGACTCGACGTTAAGGAGGTGGCGTAAGCGTCCGGGAACTTCCTTTCGCCCCACAATGGCGGCCGCGAACACCGGATCGGTCGGCGACAGCACCGCGCCGAGCAAGAAGCACTGAAGCCAAGGAAGACCCGCAATGTAATGGGCCAGCAGCGCGGTGACAAGAAGTGTCAGTGGCAGCCCGAGCAGCAGTGCACGGCCGGGCAACCGCCACGCCCTCCTAAGGCCCGACAGTGACACTTTCATTCCGTCGGTAAACAGGACTGAAAATAGGGCCAGCTGGGCCAGTACCCCGACGACGGGATCACTGGGCTGTATGGGAAGGAACCCAAGCATGCCCTGGCCAAGGGCAAATCCGCCCAGCAGAAACAGCACGGCGGTGGAAAGCACCGTCCGGCTGGCGCGTTCGGAAATGAGAACGCCGAGGACCAGCAGCACCGCGAAAGCGAGCGTGAGCATCGGTATCATCCACATTCCCCCATCTGTTTGGTTGCGTCAGAATACAGGAGTGGAACTGCTTTGGCGGC
>JBBSSN010000261.1:0-3673 GCA_038242035.1 Actinomycetales bacterium | reverse complement strand
TGGGCAACCTGATTCCGGAATGGAACGACCTCATCTGGCGGGACAAGGGTGAGGAAGCGGTGGAGCGGCTGCATGCGACGAACAACTTCCCGGAATTCACTGGACGGCTCTGCCCGGCGCCGTGTGAATCCTCCTGCGTTTTGGGCATCAACCAGCCCGCCGTGACCATCAAACAGGTGGAGGTCTCCATCATCGAACAGGCCTTCGACCAGGACTGGGTCAAACCGCTCCCGCCGGCACGGCTCACCGGGCGGACCATTGCCGTCATCGGTTCCGGTCCCGCGGGCCTTGCCGTGGCCCAGCAGCTGACCCGTGCCGGGCACACCGTGGCCGTCTACGAACGTGATGACCGGATCGGCGGACTGCTGCGCTACGGCATCCCCGACTTCAAGATGGAAAAGCACTACCTTGACCGCCGGCTGGAACAAATGACGGCCGAGGGGACGCGGTTCCGTCCCGGCGTGCGGGTGGGCACCGACGTTTCCTGGGAGCAGCTGCGGCGCCGCTATGACGCCGTCGTAATCGCCACCGGCGCCACCGTGCCGCGGGATCTGGACATCCCCGGCAGGGAACTGGACGGTGTGCACTTCGCCATGGATTACCTGGTGCAGGCGAACCGGGCGGTGGCCGGAGACGCTGTCACCACTACGCCCGGTCAGGGCCTGATCGACGCCCGCGGCAAGCACGTGGTGATCCTGGGCGGCGGCGACACCGGTGCGGACTGCCTCGGCACCGCGCACCGCCAGCGGGCAGCGTCCGTAACCACACTGGCGATCGGCCTGCAGCCGCCGGCCGAACGCGCCGCGCACCAGCCATGGCCCACGTTCCCCACGCTGTTCGAGGTGGCAGCCGCGCATGAGGAAGGCGGCGAGCGGACCTACCTGGCCTCCACCGTGGAATTCGTTGGCCACGATGGCGTGCTGACGGCCATTAAGGTTGCCGAGACCGAGTTCGTCAACGGCCGACGTGTCCCCAAGGCAGGCACCGAGCGGGAGATCCCGGCGGATCTGGTCTTCCTGTCCCTCGGTTTCACCGGACCCGAACCGGCCGGCATCACCGAACAGATCCACGCTGAATTCGACGCCCGCGGAAACGTTGTCCGGGACGGGTACTACATGACCGGCACCGAGGGCGTCTTTGTGGCAGGGGACGCCGGGCGCGGCCAGTCACTCATTGTCTGGGCCATTGCCGAGGGCAGATCCTGCGCAGCAGCCGTGGACAAGTTCCTCTGCGGAGAAACACTGCTGCCCGCGCCCGTTGCGCCCACGGACGTGGCGGTCAACGTGCTGTAACAGGCCGGCAAATTCACCCACTGTTAATCTTTCCACGATTGTTAGCCGATGAACTCCATTAGGGTAGGTACATGAGACGCGCAAAAATTGTTGCAACATTCGGACCGGCGATTGCCAGCTATGAGAACACCCTGGCAGTGCTGGAGGCGGGGGTGGATGTTGCCCGCATGAACATGAGCCACGGCGACTACGGGGTGCATGACAACACCTACGAAAACGTCCGGAAGGCCGCGGCCTCCCTCGGCAAACCGGTGGGCATCATGGCCGACCTGCAGGGCCCGAAAATACGCCTGGGCCGCTTCGTGGACGGGCCGCATGCGCTGGCAGTCGGCGATGTCTTCACCATCACCACCGAGGACGTCCCGGGCACCAAAGACATCTGCTCCACCACGCTCAAAAGCCTCCCCGAAGACGTCAACGTCGGGGACGTCCTGCTCATTGACGACGGCAAGGTTTCGCTGCGCGCCACCGCGGTCGACGACGTCAAGGTCACCACCGTGGTCACCGTTCCCGGCATGGTCTCCAACAACAAGGGCATCAACCTGCCCGGTGTGGCCGTCAACGTCCCCGCCCTGAGCGAAAAGGACGAGGACGATCTGCGCTGGGCGCTGGCGCGCGGCGTGGACATCGTTGCCCTCTCCTTCGTCCGCGACGCCTCCGACATCGACCGCGTGCACGAAATCATGGACGAAGAAGGCCGCCGCGTACCGGTGATCGCCAAGATCGAAAAGCCGCAGGCCGTGGAGCACCTGCCAGCCATCATCGACGCATTCGATGCCATCATGGTGGCCCGCGGAGACCTCGGCGTGGAACTGCCGCTCGAAGAGGTCCCGATCGTGCAGAAACGCGCCATCGAACTGGCCCGGCGCTGGGCCAAGCCCGTGATCGTCGCCACCCAAGTCCTGGAATCCATGATCGAAAGCCCCCGCCCCACCCGCGCCGAGGCCTCCGACTGTGCCAACGCCGTCCTCGACGGTGCCGACGCGGTCATGCTCTCCGGCGAAACCAGCATCGGGAAATTCCCGATCGAAACCGTCAAGGTGATGGCCCGGATCATCGAATCCACCGAGGTGCACGGACTGGAGCGAGTGCCGCCATTGGGTACCCAGCCGAGGACCCGCGGCGGCGCCATCACCCGCGCCGCCGTCACCATCGCTGACCAGCTCGATGCCAAATACATCTGCACCTTCACCCAGTCAGGGGATTCCGCACGCCGGCTCTCCCGGCTGCGCCCGGTCAAGCCCGTGTTCGCCTTCACCCCCGTGGAGCAGGTCTGGAACCAGCTGTCCATGACCTGGGGCATCCAGCCCCTGCTGGTGCCGATGGTCCGGCACACGGACGAAATGATCGAACAGGTGGACAAGATCCTGCTCGAGAAAAAGCTCGCCCAGGAAAATGACCTAGTGGTCATCGCGGCCGGTTCCCCTCCCGGACAAGCCGGTTCCACGAACACCCTGAAGGTTCACAAGGTCGGCGACCTGGCCGACTTCACCCAGTCCGGCGCGTCCGTGAAGGAAAAAGTCGGTCCCTGGCCAACCCACTAACCTCTCCTAAAGACGCAAACGACGGCGGGCCCGCACCACAAGGTGCGGGCCCGCCCGTCGTCTGCGCCGCCGTCGGCCCCCAACTGAGTCGCACTTACGGCACCCAAACGACCGTTTGAGTGCCGTAACTGCGACTTAGTTAACCTGATTGATGATCGTCTCCGCGACCTCGCGCATGCCCAGCCGACGGTCCATCGACGTCTTCTGGATCCAGCGGAACGCCTCCGGCTCCGACAGCCCCATCTTCGTCGTCAACAGGCTCTTGGCCCGCTCCACCAGCTTCCGCGTCGCGAACTGCTCCTGCAGATCGCTCACCTCCGCCTCCAGCGCCCTGATCTCCTCATGGCGGGACAACGCAATCTCGATCGCCGGCATCAGATCCGCCGGCGTGAACGGTTTGACCACATAAGCCATCGCGCCCGCGTCCCGCGCCCGCTCCACCAACTCCCGCTGGCTGAACGCCGTCAGCAAAACCACCGGGGCGATCCGGGCCTTCACAATCTTCTCCGCGGCCGTAATCCCATCCATCACCGGCATCTTCACGTCCATCAGCACCAGATCCGGCCGCAGCTCCTCCGCCAGCTGCACCGCCTTCTCGCCGTTGTCCGCCTCGCCGACCACGTCATAGCCCTCGCCGCGGAGAATCTCCATAATGTCCAGGCGGATCAGCGTCTCATCCTCGGCGACCACCACGCGGCGGGCCGGAGCGGGGGTGGACGCAGTGGTCGGCGTGGGTTCCGTTTGTTCTGACACGAGGGCTCCTTGGAAGCGGTATTGCTGGGCAACGGAACTCCGGGGCGTTCACAGTCCACGCCGCTGGCTGGAGGTTCCAGTTCT
>JBBSSN010000260.1:0-3691 GCA_038242035.1 Actinomycetales bacterium | reverse complement strand
TGCCGTGCGGCCATCCCCCGGCGCGCCAGGAGGAATCGTCCACATACCAGGCCCATCCGGCCGGTCCGGGATTTCCAAGGGCGGATCCGTCCGCGGCAGCAACAATCGTCATGCGTCCATACTTTCATTACCCGGCACTCCCGCCGGACAACCTACGGCAGGAACCCATGCCGTGGTGCGGCCGGCTGCGTCACAATCGATGAACGGACGCGGCACCGTGGCTCGAAACGCGCAAAGGCGCGCCTTGCCTACCCCCTTTAAAGACGCAAAAGCGCCTTTACCTGTAGCGGGGATGGATGCCGAGCTCTTTTTTCGGAATCTTACTGCCCGCGGGGCAAAGACGCTTTTGCGTCCGGTGAGGCTGGGTGGCTAGAAGCCGCCCATTCCGCCCATACCACCCATGTCATCCCCGCCGCCGGCGGCCGGAACCGACTTCTGCGGCTTGTCTGCCACAACAGCTTCGGTGGTCAGGAACAGACCTGCAATGGAGGCGGCGTTCTGCAAAGCAGAGCGGGTCACCTTTACCGGGTCGTTGATGCCGGCCAGCAGCAGGTCCTCGTAGACGCCGGTTGCAGCGTTGAGGCCGTGGCCGACGGGCAGGCCGCGGACCTTCTCGACAACGACGCCGGGCTCCATGCCCGCGTTGAACGCGATCTGCTTCAGCGGCGCGTCGATGGCAACGCGGACGATGTTCGCACCGGTTGCTTCGTCCCCTGAGAGGTTGAGGTTGGCAAACGCCTTGACCCCAGCCTGAATCAGGGCGACGCCACCGCCGGGGACAATGCCTTCTTCGACAGCGGCCTTGGCGTTACGCACTGCATCCTCGATGCGGTGCTTGCGCTCCTTGAGCTCGACCTCGGTTGCGGCTCCGGCCTTGATGACTGCAACTCCGCCAGCCAGCTTGGCCAGGCGCTCCTGCAGCTTCTCGCGGTCGTAGTCAGAATCGGAGTTTTCGATCTCGGCGCGGATCTGTGCAACCCGGCCTGCGATGGCATCGGCGTCGCCGGCACCCTCGACGATGGTGGTCTCGTCCTTGGTGACGACGACTTTGCGTGCGCTACCGAGCAGTTCGAGGGTGGTGTTCTCCAGCTTGAGGCCGACCTCTTCGGCGATGACCTGTCCGCCGGTCAGGATGGCGATGTCCGCCAGCTGAGCCTTGCGACGGTCGCCGAAACCCGGAGCCTTGACGGCAACGGACTTGAAAGTTCCGCGGATCTTGTTCACGATCAACGTGGCCAAGGCCTCGCCCTCAATGTCCTCGGCGATGATCAGCAGCGGCTTGGAGGACTGCATGACCTTTTCCAGAACCGCAACGAGATCCTTCACGTTGGTGATCTTGGAATTGGCGATCAGGATGTACGGGTCTTCGAGGACCGTTTCCTGGCGTTCTGCGTCGGTGACGAAGTACGCGGAAATGTAGCCCTTGTCGAAGCGCATCCCCTCGGTGAGCTCCAGCTCCAGCCCAAACGTGTTGGACTCCTCGACGGTGATGACGCCTTCCTTGCCCACTTTGTCCAGCGCCTCAGCGATCAGGGCGCCGATTTCGGGATCCCCGGCAGAGATGGACGCGGTAGCGGCGATCTGTTCCTTGGTCTCGATTTCCTTGGCGGAGGAGAGCAGCTCGGCGATAACGGCTTCGACAGCCTTCTCGATTCCACGCTTGAGGCTCAGCGGGTCGGCTCCGGCCGCAACGTTCCGCAGGCCTTCCTTGACCAGCGCCTGCGCAAGAACGGTAGCCGTCGTCGTACCGTCACCGGCGACGTCGTCCGTCTTCTTTGCAACTTCCTTGACCAGCTCGGCGCCGATCTTTTCGTAAGGGTCGTCCAGCTCGATCTCCTTGGCGATGGAAACACCATCGTTGGTGATCGTCGGAGCGCCCCACTTCTTTTCGAGCACGACGTTGCGGCCGCGCGGGCCGAGGGTGACCTTGACGGCGTCGGCGAGGATGTTCAATCCACGCTCCAGACCGCGGCGTGCCTCTTCATCGAATGCAATGATCTTGGCCATGTAGGCTTCAGTCCTTTCGGGACAGTCATTTTTGGACTCAGACCCAGGCTGCGGTGCCCGCGACGGACGAGCCGTGGACCATGCGATCTCTTTACGCCGGCCGGCTGGCTCTCACCACACTGGTTCATGCTTCACTCGCTCCGGAACTTCCCGTTTTTAGCAGTCAGCACCGGAGAGTGCTAACTCAACAATTAGCACTCGCCCGCGGAGAGTGCAAGCGGATAAGCGCTCTTGCGCTCGGGGCGAACCCGGTAGGCCGGCGCCGATGGCGCGCTGCGCGTCAACCACTGGTCGTGGTGCCCCGGATGGCATAGCGTTGTGGATGGCAGGTATTCCCACCCGCAGCGGTGCAGATTTCTATCCGCGGCATCGATCCAAGGACCGGTTATGAGCGACAACCCGCAGCACGGCAAGCCCGCCGAGTCCAACGAGCCGCCGGAGAATCGGCCCTCGGAGGATACTCCCGGATATCAGTCACCCGACTCTCCCTACCCGGGCGACTCTCCCTATTCAGGCGCGCCGCCATACCCGGGCGGCTCTCTCTATCCGGGCGACCCTGCCTATCCGGGCGCGCCGCCATACCCGCAGGAGCAGTATCTTCAGCAACCCTTGGGGCAACAGTCTTATGCGCAACAGTCTTATGCGCAGCAGTCTTACGGGCAACAGCCTTACCCCGGGCAATACGACCAGCCCGGGTACGGCCAACCGGTCTATGGACAGCCCGGCTACGTTGAGCAGAAATCCAAGATAGCGGCCGGTCTGCTCGGAATCTTCCTTGGCTCGCTGGGGATCCACAATTTCTACCTTGGTTTCACCGGCAAAGCCATTGCGCAGTTGCTGATCACCGTGCTGTCGCTGGGTTTCCTCTCCTGGGCCAGCGCGATCTGGGGGATCATTGAGGGGATTTTAATCCTGACCGGTTCGGAAGGCTTCCGGCGCGATGCCAGGGGCGTCCCGCTGCGGGACTGACAACGTTTGGGCTAGGGTTTCCCCAGTTTCCGGGCCCGGCGGCTCTGGACGCGCAGCTGAACGATTCTGGCGCCCCCGGCCAGAGCCACCAGGATCCCGCCGCCCACCGCAGCAATGAAGAGCGCGATGCCCAGCGCCAGTGATCCTTCCAGTCCAAGGAACCTGACCAGGACCTGATCCTGGTTCTGAATGAAGAAGATGATCAGCAGGACCAGCACGACCAGCGAGACGGCGACGGCGACCCACACCGCCGCTGCCCGGGTCCTGCTGTCCGCGCTCGGCGGCGCGGCTGTCCGCTCCCGGTTAACCGGGGAATCCGGGGTCTGAGCACCAGTGCTTCCCGCCCCGCCGTCCGGCCCAAGTTCCGGTTTCGCCGGGACTGATGCCCGCTCCCGATCAACCGGCTGCCCGCCGGAATTACCCGGCTGCCCGCCGGAATTACCCGACAATGGTTTGCGTGGTTTGCGTGGTTCGCGTGGTTCGCGTGGTTCGGTGGTCATGGTCCGATCCTCCTGTCCATTCATGCGCTCGCCCGTATGGGCTGCTGGTTCCACAGCCGCGCTCGCGCCGGCCCTTCCTACGTCTCATCCTAGAACGGAACCGGGCCGCAACGGCCTTGCTAGCGGCACAAGCCGACAATAGGCTTGCTAGTGATCAGCACACTTGCTTAGTGTGGCTGCAACGGCGGGTGAAGGAGTGCGGGATGCGGATAGCT
>JBBSSN010000259.1:0-3693 GCA_038242035.1 Actinomycetales bacterium | reverse complement strand
CGTCTACGGATGGGGACCCGGCTGCAACGGCGCAACACATACCGCGCGTCGTTTGATCACTGCGGGGTTCGACGTGCGCGAGCTCATTGGCGGCTACGAATACTGGGTACGGAACGGATTCGCGGTAGAGCAAGCCGGTGCTGTCACGCGCCACGAGGCAGACCTGCTCGTAACCGCTGAGCAGTCCCAGTCGTGCTGAGACTTGCCTCCGGTCCTACCGTGGGGCCGATGGTCGAGGCCCTCATCGATGGTGACGCTGGCAGCGATTTCCAGAACATCAAGAACCATGGATCACCTGAGTGGACGTTGGACGGCCGTTAAGCCGTCAGCAGTTTCGGAAAGATTCATGCCGCATTGCCAGCGCACCGACATCCAGACAGCCGGACCCGTCCCGCGCATCCGCTCCAGAACCGAGTACCGCTAACATGGGCCACTCCAACTCTCCGATAGCGCGGAGTCAGACCGGTGCGCGGATTGGACTGCGGGCGTTGAAGTCGTGCGGACTCTCCGGCGGGCCCTCCCCCAAGCGGTCTTCCGTGGTTTGCGTATTCCTGACGGAAGAACACCATCCTCCACGGTCCCAGCAACAGTCGGCCCGCTTCCGCGCAGGCAAGGACCTGCTGGCCGCTCATTTTCACTTTCTGCTGGGAGGCCGGCGGTCGCCTGCTCCCTCTTGAGGATGAAGTCCGATGTCCTTGTTGAGGTAGTCCGTGCCCGAGATGGGACTCGAACGGGCTTCGGCGCAAGCTCCGACGAACCGGGCACCCCGATTCTGACCAACCCGAACCGTCACTCTGCAAGCCTAAGCGGGCAGTGTGCAGCTGAAAAAGATTCATGGCGCAGCCATACGTCAAATCTTCTTCACGACACCGTGACGCTGTGGCTCGTGGTGCACAAGAAATAACCGGAGCGGGGAAACGGAACGGCTCGGTTGCGGTTGTCCCTTAAAGACGTAGCGGGGTCTGGTAGTGGCGCAGGGAGCGACAGCGGTTAGCGTGACGGTGTCGCGATCGGTCGTTATCTGCGTGTCAGTGTCAGTTTGAGCCGAAGGATTCCGTCGCCCGACGGTTCTACTGCTGTTGGCTGCGGTGCCATCCGCTGATGGCGCCGCTCACTCTCCTAACACGGAGCACTAGCATAAGCCCATGAACCATAAACTCCCCGCTGCACAGCGGCTGGGACACGAGGCTGCCCGCGAACCCGGCCGCGTCCACTGGATGGAATTGTTCTTCGACCTTGTCTTTGTCGTTTTCGTGGGCCAGTTGGCTCACGGCATCCACGGGGACCCTGGTTGGACGGAGTTCGGCACGTTCATCCTGCTGTTCTTTCCGGCTTGGTGGGCCTGGGTGAACATTGTGTCGGTGGTGAACCTCCTGCCCGGACTGTCCTCACGGTCTCTCGGCGTGGCCATGTTGGCGGCTATGGCCGCGGCGGGCATCATGGCCGCAGCCGCACCAGGCGCCTTCGGGGACCGGGCCTGGGCCTTTTCGCTCGGCAACGCGGCCATGCGCGCCATCCTGCTGGTCCTATGGCTCTACCAGCACCGCCAGCAGTCGTCCGAAACACCCTGGCGAATCTGGATCTACAACGGCGGCACCGCCGTCCTATGGCTGATCGCGTCGTTCTTACCGCTACACATCGCCGTCATCTTCTGGGCCGCTTCCATCGCCGTCGAGGTCGGCATGGTGACCATTGGAGGGCACCTGTGGGCCGACCGGGCAGCCGCCAACGTCAATGTTGAACATGCCTCGGAGCGACTGGGACTTTTTGTCATCATCGTCCTTGGCGAGTCGGTATTCACGATCGTCAGTGAAGTCTCGAGCGACTGGGACCCCCGCGCGGGCCTGGCCGGGGCACTGGGATTCCTCATCGTGGCCCTCCTGGGCTGGGCATTTTTCCAGTACGGCACGGGCATTGTGACGGCGGGGCTTGAGCGCCTACAATCGCGGGCGGACTTTGCCGGAATCCTGCAGACCACTTTGTTCCTGCCGTTTCTGCTGGTCTTGGGCGTTACATCCATAGCGGCGGGGATCGCCACGGCCATCCCGGCTCCTTACGAAAGGCTGCCCCTGGGTGCCGGGATCTCCATCGGGTGCGGAATGGCCCTGTTCTATGCCACGAACGCGCTCGTATCGCTGCGCTACGGCCAACCGCGGCGCTCAGTGGCGCCCTGGGCCGTTCCCGCCGTGGTTGTGGCGCTCATGCTCATTCCGTTGAGTGCCGTGGCTCCCGCCGCGGTGGTGCTTGCGTTTGCCGCTGCGCTCCTGCTGGCCCTGACCGCCCGGTCGGAGATTCAGCACCGCCGACGATAGCCGCCGCCCGCCAGTCCCATCCGTGACGCACAAGTTACTGTCCGTGCAACCATAAGCCCGAAGGATGGGCCCGCCAGTTCTTAATGGACCGGCTACGCGACCGCAGGTATCAGCGGCGGGCAGGCCACCGGATAGCACGCTCTTGCGCGTGAGGATTTTGTCTTAATATCGGGGCGGTTCAATCCGCGGTGCCTGCGCCGGCCCTTTGTGCCACCGGTGGCAATAGTTCTACGTCGACCCTCGCCTGCAGCTCGGCCAGGGTGGTGCCGTATGCTTCCCGTACACGTACGCCGTCGGCGGTGATGAGGAAGACGGCTTCGGGTGTGTAGATGCGGGTGACGCAGCCGACGCCGGTGAGCGGGTAGGTGCATGCCCGGACGAGTTTTGAGGTTCCGTCCTTGGCGAACAGGTTCATCATTACGTAGACCTCCTTGGCTCCGGTGGCAAGGTCCATGGCACCGCCGACGGCGGGGATCGCGTCGGGTGCGCCGGTGTGCCAGTTGGCGAGGTCGCCGGTGGCGGAGACCTGGAAAGCGCCGAGCACGCACACATCCAGATGGCCGCCGCGCATCATGGCGAAGGAGTCTGCGTGATGGAAGTAGGAGGCCCCGGGCAGTTCGGTGACGGGGATTTTGCCGGCGTTGATGAGGTCCTCGTCAATGTCGGTTCCGTGTGCTTCCGGGCCCATGCCGAGCATTCCGTTTTCGGTGTGCAGGGTGACGGCCTGTTCCGGGCGCAGGTAATTCGAGACCAGCGTGGGCTGGCCGATGCCGAGGTTGACGTAGGAGCCGGCCTTGATGTCGGCGGCCACGAGCCGGGCCAGGTCCTCGCGGTCCAGGCGTGCATCGGGGCCGGACCGTGCGTCAGGCCCGGAACTGGTGCCGGGAAGCTGGTTCATTGGTTTACCTCGTGTTCTGCCAGAGTCGGTGTGAGCGCCGGGAGGCGGACGATCGTGTTGACGTAAATGCAGGGGGTCACGACGACTTCCGGATCCAGGGCCCCGGTCGCCACGATGCCGCTGACCTGAACAATGGTGGTGCGGGCCGCGGCGGCCATGATGGGGCCGAAGTTCCGTGCGGTTTTGCGGTAAATCAGGTTCCCTGCCCGGTCCGAGGTCAGGGCCTTGATGAGGGCGAAGTCGGCGTGGATGGGCGTCTCGTACACGTGCCCGCGCCCGTCGATGACCCTGGTTTCCTTCCCCTCGGCCAACAGGGTCCCGTAGCCGGTGGGGGTGAAGAACCCGCCGATCCCGGCCCCTGCCGCCCGGATCCTCTCGGCGAGGTTCCCCTGCGGGACCAGTTCCAACTCGATCTCCCCGGCCCGGTAGGCGGCGTCAAAGTGCCAGGAATCAGACTGCCGCGGAAACGAGCAGATGATCTTG
>JBBSSN010000258.1:0-3699 GCA_038242035.1 Actinomycetales bacterium | reverse complement strand
TCGGCGCGGCCGGTGTCAATCTCGTAGGTACCGGCCACGGGGCCATCCGTCGTTCCTCCGGCCGGTCCACCGGCCGGACTATCCACCACGGTGGCCATCCCTTTGCCGGACTTGGGTCGTTGCCTGCCCACTAACGCAATCCCATCTCAGCCCTTACCCTCATCTGAGGTGCTGAAGACTGGACTATTCCCTGAATCCTGCTCCAATATGCGCGCCTGCGACGTTCCGCTGGCCAACCGTTTCCGCATGACTTCGATGGCCTCGGGGTTCTGGTCCACGAGGACAAATCGCCGCTGAAGTTCCTGCGCAGCGGCACCGGTTGTGCCGCTGCCGGCGAAAAAGTCCAGCACCCAGTCACCACGTTCGCTGCTCGCCTGAATGATCCGCCGCAGGATGCCGAGCGGTTTTTGCGTCGGATAGCCGGTTTTTTCCTTGCCGTTGGGGGAGACGATCGTGTGCCACCAAGTGTCCGTCGGCAACTTTCCGAGCGCGATCTTTTCCGGTGTGACCAAGCCGGGCGCCATATACGGTTCGCGATCCACTTCAGCGCTGTTGAAGTAATACTTCTCCGGATTTTTGACGTACACCAGAATATTGTCGTGCTTGGCCGGCCATTTCTTTTTGGCTCGCGCCCCGTAGTCATACGCCCAGATAATTTCATTGAGGAAGCAGTCCCGGCCAAACAATGCGTCAAGGAGCACCTTGGCATAGTGCACCTCGCGGTAATCCAGGTGCAGGTATAGAGTTCCATCCTCTGTCAAAAGACGCCATGCCTCTTCCAGCCGGGGTTCAAGGAAATCCCAGTATTCGGCAAAGGAGTCACTGTATCCGAATGCCATCCCTTTGACGGTGTCGTAGCTTTGCCCTTTGAAGCCGATCCGGCTTCCAGTAGCGGAACGGACGTTCTTCATGGTCTGCCGGGTCTGGACTTTTCCCGTATTGAAGGGCGGGTCGATATAGATCAGCCGAAAGGTTTCCTCCGGCAAGGTTTTCAGGAATTCCAAATTGTCGCCGTGGACAACAAGGTTCCTGCCGGTACGCGACCAGAGGTGCCGCGTTGCATCGCTACCCCGGGCCTCAGTCATGGCTTAAGGGTATCGGACGCAGCCGCGGCACCGGGATGCCGGCTGGACCTGTGCATGCGCACCATCGATTCGCCGGCTACCGGCTTTCGCCAAGCGCCTTCTCAAGACGGTTCACCTTTCCGGTCAGCTCATCGGTGTGTCCGGGCCGGATGTCTGCCTTCAGGACCAGGGACACGCGGCTGCCGAACTGGCCGACCGCCTCCGTGGCACGTTTGACCACGTCCATGACTTCGTCCCAGTCGCCCTCAACGGTGGTGAACATGGAATCCGTGTGGTTTGGCAGCCCGGACTCCCGAACCACCTTGACGGCGGCCGCAACGGCGAGGTGAACCGAACCGTCCTGAGCATAGGCATCCGCGCTTGATCCGTCCGCACTGGAGCCGGCGTGGACACCATCCCCCGTCTGCGCCGGTGTTCCGGATGGGGCGAGCGAAAAGGCTACCAACATGCGCTAGTCCTCCTCTGCCCATTCGATGGCCTGGGCCGGGCACAGGAAAATGGCCTTATCAACATTCGCGCGCTGATCCTCCGGCGGCTCATCCGTCTTCAGCCTGACCCGACCGTCCTCGGGATCCTGATCGAATACCAGCGGCGCGGCGATAATGCAGTTCCCGCTGCTGACACAGCTGTAAGGTTCAATTTCAATCTTCATCGTTTGGTCTCCTGACAAAAACGGGACATCGACGTGCTGCAAGCCCGTCCCCGCCATCATTCATTTTCCCCCACCGCAGCGCTCAAGTCCATGCGGCGGCAAGGTAACCGCTCGGTGCCGCCGGCCACGGCGCCGCTAGCTCCAGCCGAGGAATCGCAGGGCGGCAGCGACAGCTGCCCCGGCCACCACCACCAGCAGAAACGGCGCCTTGAAATACAGGGCGACGGCGGCGCCCACCAGTGCGCCGAGCCGGGCGTCGGCGACGACCTGGTGGCCGCTGACGGCGGTGTTCAATACGGTCAGAGCGGCCAGCAGTCCAATGGTCAGGGTGCCGGCAACGCGCGACATCCGCGGGTTCGCCAGCACCTTCGCCGGGACCAGGTATCCCAGAAGTTTGGTCGCAAACGCCAGCCCAGCAGCCAGCAGTATCCAAGGCCACAGACTCATCCAGCGCGGCCCGTTCCGGCTGCGGCTCCGGGGCCCGTACCGGGCCGGCCGGGATGTGTGTGGGGCTCAACATCGGGCTCCATCCCGTCGTGTTCGTGTCCGGGCCGGAACCAGCCAATCAATCCCGCCACCAGGGCGGCTACCAGAATCGGCACGCCAGCGGGTACGAAGGGAACCGCCAGCAAGGTCGCCACGGCGCAGACGACGGCTATGGCCGCCGGCTGAGCGCTCTTGACCCGCGGCCAGAGCAGGCCCAGAAAAGCCGCAACGGCGGCGCCGTCCAGGCCCCACTGCTTCGGGTCCCCCAGCGCATCGCCGATCAGCGCGCCCACGGCAGTGAAAACATTCCAGAGCAGGAATATCCCAAGTCCGGCCACCCAGAAACCGCGGCGCTGCTCGGATGGATCTCTCTGGCCGACTCCGGTGGCCGTCGATTCATCAATGGTCAGGTGCGCGGCGGCGATTTTCAGCAGCCCCCGCGGAGCCAGCAGGGCGTTGATTTGCATGCCGTAAACGCCGTTACGAATGCCCAGCAACGCCGCCGCACTCATGGCCGCCAGGCCACTGCCGCCGCCGCTGAGCACGCCGATGAAGGCGAATTGCGACCCGCCGCTGAACAGCAGCAGGCTCAGCGCCATGGTCTGCCAAAAAACCAGTCCCGATGCTGCGGACAGCGCCCCGAAGGAGACCCCGTAAAGGCCGGTGGCCACGCTGATGGACAGCCCGACGCGGACGGCCGGCGATTGGAGGAATGTCATCAGCTGCGGCGCAGCCGCCAGGCCCAAAGGATCAGCGGAACCTGCAGCGGCAACCGCAGCGAATGAATGAGCCTGGCTTTCGGCGTCCCGCGCGGGCCAAAAGCGCGACGAAGGGCGCTAAGATGACCGGCGGTGAAAGCCCCGAACATCAGCGCCGTAGCGGTCGCGACCGGTTTCCGGGTCGCGGGAATGAGGAGTCCGACGGCGGCCACAGTCTCCGGGATGGCGCTCAGCGTCACCCATTCGTCCCGGCTCAGCAGGCCGAATCGACCGCCGGCATCCGTGCACAGGACCGGTGGCACGACGCCGTAGAAAAACCTCGGGTTGCGCAGATGCATGGCGCTGCTGGCTGCCAGCACCGCCGCGAGCGCCAGCGCCCGATAGTTTGGCCGCAGTTCGCAGCTGTGCATTGGCCCGGTCCGCACGGCGCTCATGCCTGCGCGTCCTGGCCGGCGGCGACCAGGCCCAACCGTTCTGCGGCGTGCAGCGCGTCAGCCGCCCGGACCAGTGCCAGATGGGAAAATGCCTGCGGAAAGTTGCCCGCCATCCGTCCCTCGGCGACGGCGTATTCCTCACTGAGCAGACCGAGTTCGTTAGAGAGCCCTACTAGTCTGTCCATCAGCCTTACGGCTTCCTCCTCCCGTCCGCTGTGCGCATACTGCTCCACGAGCCAGAATGAACACGCCAGGAACGGATGCTCCCCCGGCTCCAGACCATCCATACCCGCCTCGGTGCGGTAGCGCAGCAGCAGCGAATC
>JBBSSN010000257.1:0-3701 GCA_038242035.1 Actinomycetales bacterium | reverse complement strand
GGCAATCGCGCCGAAGACGGTGGCAACTCCCGCGGTCCGCAGACCATGGGAAAGTGAGGCACGCAGACCGTCGTCGTCCTTGTTGGCCGCGCTTCGTGCCATCCGGGTGAAGAGAACGGTCGCAATGGACAGCGCCACCACCGAGTGCGGCAGGATGTAGACCTCGGTGGCACGGCTGAGTTCGAAGGAGGTCGCGATGCCCTGTCCTTCCGGGACGGTCCCGTCCGGCAGACTACCGGTGGGGATGGTCGCGATTTTTCCGATCAGCAGAAAGGTCAGATTGCCCACCAGCATGGTGCCCATGGTCCACGCGGCAACTTTCCCGGTCGCCCTCAGCCCCACGCCACGCCATCCGAAACGCGGCCGCAGCCGCAGGCCCAGCCTCTTCAGCGGCCACAGCAGAACGAGTGATTGGACGAGAATGCCCAAAGTGGCGCTGCCCGCGAGAATGAACGTTTCAGCCGGCGTCCAATTTTCCACCGAGTGCGGGGAAACAGCATTGCTCCCGGCGACGGCGATGAAGGTCACCAGCCCGGCGATGGCCACGACGTTGTTGACCACGGGTGCCCAGGCATAAGCCCTGAATGAGCCATGCGCGTTCAGTACCTGGCCCAGTAAGGCAAAAAGACCATAGAAAAAGATCTGCGGCAGCAGCAGGACGGCAAAGGCAGTCGCCAGCTTCAATTGAGCGGCGGAATAGTCAGCCGTCAGCAGGGTCATGATGGGCCCGGCCAGGATGGTGATGAGCGCCGTGACCGCAAACAACACGACGACGGCCAAAGTGAGCAGCCGGGATATGTAGTCTGCTCCCTTGTCCGGCTGTTTACTTGCCTTGATGACCTGGGGAACCAGGACTGCGTTGAAGACACCGCCGGCCACCAGCAGATAAATGATGTTGGGGACGTTATTGGACGTGTCGAAGATGCCGGCGACCTGTGATCCGGCCACCGCCACGCCCAGCAGAATTCCCTTGATAAACCCCAGGGCGCGCGAGGCCAGGGTTCCAACGGCCATATTGGCGCTGGAGCGGGCCGCGGTTTCCGGCTCGGCGACGGGCCGTCCTGCGCCGGGCAGTGGAGTAGGGGCTGGGGTTGCTTCTTGCTTTACCATCGCCACCCATTATCTCATTGCCGGGCTAAAAACCCTCCGGCAGGATTTCCTTGGCCA
The DNA here is from genome assembly GCA_038242035.1 of Actinomycetales bacterium. Taxonomy (GTDB): domain Bacteria; phylum Actinomycetota; class Actinomycetes; order Actinomycetales; family Micrococcaceae; genus Arthrobacter_M. The sequence continues at coordinate 2,534 of JBBSSN010000257.1, read as the reverse complement.
GATCGGCGATTCGCCGCTCGTTGGGGAAGGAGAGGCGTTTGGGCAGGTCGGAGAGGTTGACCCACGCGACATCCACCGCCTCGTGGTCCGGATCATTTTCGATGGTCAGGTGGCCACCAGTGGCGCGCAGCAGATAATGGTGCACGGTCTTATGCACGCGGTGCCCACTGACAGTGAACCAATAATCAATACTTCCCAGCGGAGCGAGCACGGAGCCGCAGATACCGGTTTCCTCTTCGATCTCGCGGATGGCGGCTTCTTCGTGGTTTTCCTGGTTCTCGGGATGTCCCTTCGGCAGACACCACTCAAGCCGGCCACCGCGGTTCAGCCGCGCAATGATCGCAACCCGGAGTTCGCCGTCGTACTTTTCCACCACGACGCCGCCGGCCGAAACCTCTTCCACGGTGGGGAGGGAGGATGCCGTCGGATGGCCGCCGGGCGCCACATGGGCACCGATTGCCGACGGCAACGGTGTCCTCTTCGGAGCGCTCGGAACGGGATGGGCCATGATCTCCACTCTAACTACCTTTGTCTGACGATGAGGACAGTTTGTCTCCGGCGTTATTGATCCGGTTTTTGACCGTCGAGGCGGCCGTGACGCACGGACCGTGCCGAAAAGTCTGGCATTGTTAAAGGACTATGGTGCAAGTTCTTGATAGTTCGTCACTGGACCCGGTCGTCTTGGAACTGGGGCAGCTCTTTGTGGATGCCGGGCATGAGATTTCACTGGTGGGCGGGCCCGTCCGCGATCTGTTCCTGGGGCGCAATTCGCCGGACTTGGACTTCACCACCGATGCCACCCCCGAGCAGACTTTGCGGGTGGCCAAAAAATGGGCGGATGCGCATTGGGAGGTCGGACGTGCCTTTGGGACAATAGCGTTCCGTAAGAACGGGCGTGCCGGAGTTCCGCTGACCATCGAGGTCACCACCTACCGTGCGGAGGCATACGAGAGGGATTCCCGTAAACCCGCGGTCGCTTTCGGTCGATCACTGCAGGATGATCTGCAGCGGCGCGATTTCACCATTAACTCCATGGCCCTGCGTCTGCCCGCTTTGGAACTGGTGGATCCATTCGGCGGAGCGAGGGACCTTCGTGCGGGGGTATTGCGGACGCCCGCTTCACCCGAGTCCTCCTTCTCCGACGACCCGTTGCGCATGATGCGGGCCGCCCGCTTCGCCGCACAGTTGGGCATCACCGTCCATCCGGATGTCAGTGCGGCGATGACCGCCATGGCCCAGCGAATAGGCATCATTTCCGCTGAGCGCATCCGTGACGAACTGGTCAAGTTGATCTGCGGAGCAGACCCAAGGGCGGGTATCGATATCCTGGTGGACACCGGGCTGGCCGGTCACGTGCTGCCGGAGCTTCCCGCGCTGAAGCTGGAAACGGATGAGCACCACCGGCACAAGGACGTGTATCAGCATTCCCTGCAGGTGCTGGAACAGGCGGCTCAATTGGAAACGGGACCGGAAGGGGCCGTTCCCGGGCCGGACTTCATCCTTCGTTTTGCGGCCTTAATGCACGATTGCGGGAAGCCCGCCACCCGCCGCTTTGAACCCGCCGGGGCGGTGAGCTTCCGGCATCACGATGTCGTCGGCGCCAAGCTTGTCACGAAGAGAATGAGGGCGCTGCGCTTCGACAATGACTCTATCAAGGCCGTCGCCCGGCTGGTTGAATTGCATATGCGCTTTTACGGTTACGGCGAGGCTGGATGGACGGATTCCGCGGTCCGCCGCTATGTGGCCGACGCCGGACGGCTTTTGCCTCGGCTGCACCGATTGACCCGATCGGACGTCACTACGCGCAATCAGCGCAAGGCGGACAGACTGTCCTTCGCCTATGACGATCTGGAGGGTAGGATCACGGTGCTCGAGGCGCAGGAAGAGCTCGCATCCATCCGTCCGGACCTGGATGGTGCGCAGATTATGGGGCTGCTGGGGCTCAAGCCTGGACCAGTGGTCGGCCGGGCCTATAAGTTTCTGCTCGAGGAACGGATGGAACATGGTCCGTTGGAGCGGGACGACGCTGAGCGCAGGCTTGCGAAGTGGTGGGCGGAGCAGCCAGAGGCCGACGACGACGACAGTAGCGACGGCGGCAGCGGTGAGTCCGCCACTGAGCCGGAAACGAAAGGAACACCATGAGTGTTGAATCGGTCCCGGTGCCTGGGCGTATCGGAGACGACCTTCCCCGGCTCTGGCTCCTGCGGCACGGGGAAACCGAATGGTCCCGCAGCGGGCAGTACACGGGGTTGACGGATCTGCCGTTGACCGAACACGGTGAAGAGCAGGCACGCTCTGCCCGCGCAGCCTTGGCGGATGTTGATTTCTCCCTGGTGCTGACTTCGCCGCTGCAGCGGGCCCACCGAACGGCCGAACTGGCCGGATTCCCCCACGCAGTGGTGGAACCGGCGGCCTGTGAGTGGGACTACGGCGACTTTGAAGGCGTCAATAGCGCCGACATCCGGGCCAAAAACCCGGGATACCTGATCTGGAAGGACGGCGTGCCCAACGGTGAAACGCTGGCGGAGGTGGCT
>JBBSSN010000256.1:0-3769 GCA_038242035.1 Actinomycetales bacterium | reverse complement strand
GACGGTGATTCCCTGCACCCGGTGGAAAACGTCGCGAAAATGGCGGCCGGCACCGCGCTGACGGACGCCGACCGCTGGCCCTGGCTCGCCGTCGTCGGCCGCTCCCTCGCCGACGCTGATAGTGCCGGCCTGGTGGTGGCCTGCTCGGCCCTCAAACGCAGCTACCGAGACGCGATCCGCGCCCAGTCCCCGGACGTGTTCTTCCTGCATCTGCACGGCACCCGGGACGTCCTGGGCACCCGGCTGGAAGGACGCAGCGGCCACTTCATGCCCACGACACTGCTGGATTCGCAGCTGGCAACCCTCGAACCCCTCCAACCCGACGAAACCGGCTACACCGCCGACATTAACCAGCCCCTCACCTGCGTGCTGGAAGACGCCGTCGACCGACTCCGGATAGCCAGGGGAGCCGGAGCCCACAGCGCCCGTTGCCGACCGCCAGGAAGCCATAATGTAGACTGACACTCTAATGGACAGCAACTCTAGGGGCCGGCGCCCGGGTTCGGACTGTGGAACCAACCACAGATCTTCGGACCGTGCACACGCCGGCAGACCCCGTACTCGTGCCCATCGTTCATCCACTCACTCAACCGCCACAGTTTCCGCGGCCGGCTGCGCTGCAGGCGCGTCCGACCGGCCTCCGCCTGCCGCATCCGGCAGGCGCGCGGACCACTTCCGGGTTGGGGGAAACCGCTGATGGAGTGGCTGCTCTTACTCGTCGGCCTCCTGCTGATCCTTGGCACCGGCTTCTTCGTCGCCGTCGAATTTTCCCTGCTGGCTCTTGACCAATCGACGGTGCAAAGAGCCATCGACGGCGGCGATGGCGCTGCGGTCCCGCTGCTGCACTGCCTGAAATCCCTGTCCACCCAGCTTTCCAGCTGCCAGCTGGGTATTACGCTGACCACGCTGTTGACAGGGTTCGTCATGGAGCCGTCGGTCGGCGTCCTGCTGACTCGTCCGTTGACCGGTGTGGGGCTGGATCCGTCCGTGGTGCAGCCGGTCGCGCTGACGGCGGCAATGATCCTCGCCACTCTGCTGTCCATGCTGATCGGCGAATTAGTGCCAAAAAACATGGCAATCGCGCGCGCTTTTGAAATCGGCCGGGCCTTGGCACGCCCCCAGCTGGTCTTCACCACCATCTTCAAGCCGGCCATCCTGCTGCTCAATGGCTTCTCCAATCGCGTGCTCCACCTCTTCGGCCTGGAGGCAAAAGAGGAGATTTCCGGAGCCCGCTCCCCGGCCGAGCTTGCCTCGCTGGTTCGGCGTTCCGCTGACATGGGCACTCTTGACGCGCGGACCGCCAATTTTGTGGCACGGACGCTGAAGTTCGCGGACCGGACGGCCGCGGATGTGATGACACCGCGTATTCGGCTGGTCAGTATCGAAGCGGATCAGTCCGTGGCGGATATTGTCGAGGCCGCACGCCGGACGGGGCATTCCCGGTTCCCGGTGATCGGCGATTCGCCCGATGATGTCCGGGGTGTGGTGCATGTGAAGAAGGCCATCGCCGTGCCGTCCCGCAAACGGGCGCAACTGCAGGCCGGCGCCATCATGACGGACGTCCTCCGCGTTCCGGAGACGATCCATCTTGACGCGCTGCTGACCGAACTCCGCGAGGGTAACCTTCAACTAGCCGTGGTGCTGGACGAGTACGGCGGCACGGCCGGAGTCACCACCTTGGAGGACCTGGTGGAGGAAATTGTCGGCGAAGTCTCCGACGAACACGACCGGACCAAGCCGGGTGTGCTGCAAAGTGCCGCCGGAGAATGGTTCTTCCCGGGGCTGATGCGTCCCGACGAGGTCTCCGAGCAGGTGCCCGGACTGAGTGTGCCGGACGAATCGAGCTATGAAACCGTCGGCGGGTTTGTGATGGCGGCTCTGGGCAGGATCCCTCTCGTGGGCGATCTTGTGGACGCGGGCGGAGGACAGCTGGAGGTGGAACGGATGGACCGGCGCAGGATTGACCGGATCCGCTTCATCCCCACTGCGGTTACCGAAGATAACCCGGAATCCGTCGGCGGTGCCGAGCTGCCCAGTCGGGAGCTGACCAGTCGGGATGTGCCCAGTAGAGATGTGCCCAGTAGAGGAGGGGCCGGATGAGCGACTGGTCCGGAATTCTCTGGCTGGTAGTGCTGCTTGCGGGTAATGCCTTTTTTGTTGGCGCTGAATTTGCCATCATGTCCGCACGCCGCAGCCAGATTGAGCCGCAGGCGGACGCGGGGTCGGTCCGTGCCAAGACCACTCTGGCGGCGATGGAGAACGTTTCGCTGATGCTGGCCTGCTCACAGCTGGGGATCACGGTCTGCTCGCTGCTGATTCTCAATGTTTCGGAGCCGGCGATTCACCACCTACTGGCCGGCCCGTTGTCGGCAGTGGGTATCTCCGATGACATTGCCGCTCCGGCTACCTTTGTGCTGGCCCTGCTGGTGGTTACCTTTTTGCACGTTACGTTCGGCGAGATGATCCCGAAGAACATTTCCGTTTCGACGGCGGACAAGGCGGCCCTGCTGCTCGCGCCGCCGCTGGTGTTCATCGGAAAACTGGTGAAACCGGTGATCTTTTCGCTGAACTGGCTGGCGAACCACATTGTGCGGCTCTTCCGGATCGAACCCAAGGACGAGGTCACCTCGAGCTTCACCTTGGAGGAAGTCCAGTCGATAGTGCAGGAGTCCACGCGCAGCGGCCTGGTGGACGACCAGACCGGGCTGATCAACGGCGCGCTGGAGTTTTCGGCCCAAACGGCGGGCAGAATCATGGTCCCGCGCGATGATTTGGTCACCCTGCAGACGACGGCGACACCGGTGGACTTTGAGCGTGCGGTCCGCCGCACCGGGTTCTCCCGTTTTGTGCTGGCGGACGAATCGGGGAATCTGACCGGCTATATGCATGTCAAGGACGTCATCTCCATCCCGCAGGAAAGCTATCAGCTGCCCTTTGCGGAGAGCCGGGTGCGCTCGCTGGTCAACATCGGAATGGACGATGAGATCGAGGATGCGCTGGCGACGATGCAACGCACCGGATCGCATCTGGCCCGCGTCATTTCGCCGGACGGCGGTACTCGAGGTGTCCTGTTCCTCGAGGACGTGATCGAAGAACTGGTCGGTGAAATCCGCGACGCTACCCAGGCCACCGGGCTGCGCCGGTTGGGCGGCCGGGGTACCGGCGAGGACTGACCGCACCCTCCTCCTGGCTGCACCTTGGCCCTCGCACCTTCCTCTTCGCACTGCCCTTGATGCGAATGATTCCTATTTACGCTATGCTGAACCGAGCTTATTCGTAATTATTCTCATCCAGCTGGAAGTGAAGGTCCACCACAGTGCGCAGTCTTATTGGTATCTGCGCGGCGGGGGCAGCGGCAGCGCTGTTGCTGGCGGGCTGCGGAAACACGGCAGCAGCGCCTGGAGCAGAACCGGCGACAATGGCGGCGGGCAAGATCCGGGTGGTGACCTCCACTGACGTTTACGCCAGCATCGTGGAAAGCATCGGCGCAGACCGCGTCCAGGTCATTTCCCTGATCAACAAGCCAAGCCAGGATCCGCACTCCTACGAGGCCACGGCGCAGAATAAACTCGCTATGTCCAAGGCCCAGCTTGGCGTCGAAAACGGCGGCGGCTACGACGGTTTCTTTGACCAGCTTGCCGGGGGCGGAACGCTGGCGGCGGAGAAGATCCTCAACGCCACGGACATTTCCGGGCTGCGGACCGAGGCGAACAAGGACGATTTCAATGAGCACGTCTGGTACAGCCTGCCCACGGCCGGTAGAGTGGCG
>JBBSSN010000255.1:0-3783 GCA_038242035.1 Actinomycetales bacterium | reverse complement strand
GTCCGTCCGAGGCATGGAGCCTCCGCCCACCCGACACGACAACCGGGCTTTTGTCATGCCCGGACCCAAAAGTTGCCGAAATTCACGCCCCCGCCAGAATTCCGGCCTCAAAAAGCCACTACTCGCGGATCCGGGTCTGAACATGCTCGCAGCCTTGGAGCCGACGGTCACCGTCGACATTGACGGGTTTGGGCCTGTGCTGTTCTGTCACGCTACACCGCGCAATGACGAAGAGGTGGTGCTGGTCGATAGCCGGTTGGAGCGGTGGGCGGAAGTCTTCGCAGGCCTGCCCGAGCAGGTCCGGACTGTCGTGTGCGGGCATACGCACATGCCGTATATCCGGCTCGTTGACCGCCGTCTGGTGGTCAATCCCGGCAGCATCGGGATGCCTTATGGCCGGCCGGGAGGCCATTGGGCGCTGCTACAAGACGGTGCCGTCAGCTTGCATCGAACCATCATCGACATTGAAGCAGCCATTGCACGGGTGGTTGCGGAATCGGGCTACCCGGACCGGCGGGACTGGGCAGATTACTTCATCCGGGCTGCGGCAAGTGATGCCGAATCACTTAGCGCCTTCGCCGCTGGCGACGGCCGTCCCGTTTGAGGAATCGCTCATTAGACAGCCAAGTATCTGTGCGGTGGATCAGCGGGCCGCCGCGGCGTCAAAACTATCCCCTGTTTCTGGTAGGAGGTCCTTGATTTCCGTCCGGGGTGGGGAGGATCGTTGGATCTGGCCGGGTACGTGAGGCCTCGAGCGTTCGGAGGAGGCCGCCGGGACAAGGAGTCACGAGATGACGCAGTACCTGATTTCGTTCGATGAAGGCGCCATGACCTTTTCCGAACAGGAGCTGCCCGATGTGGCCCACGCCGGGCAGGCCGTGGCCAAGGAAGCCAAGGACGCCGGTGTGTGGGTGTTCAGCGGCGGTCTGAAAGGACAGGAGGAAGCGAGCGTAGTGTCCACCGACGGGACGGTCACCGACGGCCCGAACCCGGCACGTAAGTCGTACCTCGGCGGATTCGCGGTCGTCGACGTGGCCACACGCGAGGCGGCGTTGGAATGGGCTGCCAAGATCGCCGTCGCCTGCCGCTGTGCCCAAGAGGTCCGCGAGTTGGTCCCCGACCCTGCCGTCTGATCGAAGGCTACCCGGCCACGAGTAGGGAGGCCACGCCCACGCCGCATGACCTTGGTGGCAGGCTGTCCACAGCTACGTCATCAGATCCACATGGCCGGATCGATATACTCGGCCGGGTCCACTGCGGGTGCGGTTTCCCGCGCGGCGTCGCGGTGCCGCCATCTGGCCGGGATACCGGTAAGGATCGAATCCTCCGGTGCGTCCTTAACGACGACGGCGTTCGCACCGATGGCGCTGCCCGCACCGATGGTGATGGGACCGAGAACCTTGGCGCCGGAACCGATGGTGACGCGGTCCCCGATCGTGGGATGCCGCTTGACCTTCGCCAATGATCTTCCACCCAGGGTGACACCGTGGTAGATCATCACGTCGTCCCCGATCCGGGACGTTTCACCGATGACTACGCCCATGCCGTGGTCAATGAAGAATCGCCGGCCCACGGTAGCCGCGGGATGAATCTCGATGCCGGTGGCAAAGCGGGCGAACTGGGACAGCAGGCGGGCGGGAAACCGAAGCGACGGGTATTCCCACATTTGATGCGTCAGTCGGTGAATCCAGATCGCATGCAATCCGGAGTAGACAAAGAAGTTCTCGAACGAACCCCGGGCCGCCGGGTCATGCGACCGGGCGGCTTCGAGATCCTCGCGCAACCGGTTCGCGGCCGCCATGATGACGGTCACGGGCTTCTTTGGGTCGTGGCCTTCGGGCGCGGCGGCGGCATCCACCCGGGTCAGCCCCGGATGTCGTCGTACAGGACGGTGGAGATGTAGCGCTCGCCGAAGTCCGGAACCACGGCAACAATCAGCTTGCCGGCGTTCTCTGGACGCTTAGCCAGCTCCAGGGCGCCCCACACCGCGGCGCCGGCGGAGATGCCGCCCAGGATGCCCTCGCGGGTGCCCAGCTCCCGTGCCACCCGAACGGAGTCCTCGATCGTGGCATCCAGCACCTCGTCATAGACCTCACGGTCCAGCACCTCGGGAATGAAGTTTGCCCCCAGGCCCTGGATCTTATGTGGTCCGGGGGCGCCACCGTTGAGGATGGCCGAGTCTTTCGGCTCCACGGCAACAACCTGGACAGACGGCTTGCGGCCTTTGAGGACCTGTCCGACTCCGGTGATGGTCCCCCCGGTGCCGATCCCGGCGACAAAGATGTCCACAGCGCCGTTGGTATCCTCCCAGATTTCCTCCGCCGTGGTGGTCCGGTGGATCTGCGCATTGGCGGGATTGGCAAACTGCTGGGCCCAGATGGAGTTCTCCGTGTTGGCCACGATTTCCCCGGCCTTGTCAACGGCACCCCGCATACCCTCCGAACCCGGCGTGAGCACAATTTCGGCGCCAAAGGCCCGCAGCATCACCCGGCGCTCCGTGGACATGGTTTCCGGCATGGTCAGGATAACCTTGTAGCCCCGCGCGGCGCCCACCATGGCCAGTGCTATGCCGGTATTCCCCGAGGTGCCTTCCACAATCGTGCCGCCGGGCCGCAGCGCCCCGGCCTCTTCCGCCGCATCAACGATCGCCACCCCGATCCGGTCTTTGACGCTGTTGGCCGGGTTATAGAACTCCAGCTTCACCGCGACCGTGGCATCCAGGCCCTCGGTGAGGCGGTTCAGCCGCACCAGCGGTGTGCCGCCAACCAGCTCGGTGATGTCGTCGTAAATGCGGCCCATTTGATGTATACCTTTTCTCTAAATTCTTTTCAGCGGATTTTTGCCGACGAAATTTCCGGCAGCGAAATACCGCATAGCCAATATCAGCCTACGGAATGCGGGGGTCTGCGCCTATGCGGCAAGCCACGCGGAGTAATATTTCCGGGCTTTAGCCAGCTTCGGATTGATAATCACCTGGCAATAGCCCTGTTCCGGGTGCTTCGCATAGAAGTTCTGATGTTCCTCTTCCGCGGTGTAGAACTCGGGAAGCCTGGTGACGGCCGTGACAATCGGCTTGTCCCAATGCGCCTGATTCCGTTCAATGGCGGCACGGAAGACCTCTTCCTGCGCCGCGTCCGTGTAGAACATCGAGGAACGGTACTGCGTGCCGACGTCGTAGCCTTGCCGGTTCAGTGTGGTCGGATCGTGGGAGACAAAGAACATATCCAGAATTACGTCCTCGGCAATGATGCTCTCGTCAAAAGTCACCGCCACCACCTCGGCGTGGCCGGTCATTCCATTACAGACGTCGTAATAGTCAGGGTTGCGTACATGACCGCCGGTATAGCCGGAAACCACCTCCGTGACACCACGGGTCTGCTGATACAACGCGTCCAAACACCAGAAACAACCTCCACCGAGCACAAATGTCTTCATACCTGTATCAATGTCCGGGGGTCCCGGAAGATTCCCGTGCGGGGAAATTAACTGCTGCGTCCGGGCGCTCTGTTCCGGGCGCTCTGGTCCGCGGGGATGCTTCTGCTGGACAATGGAATCAGGACCTAGGGAAGAATGAGATGCATGGAACCGGTGGATAAGACTGACGACGGCGGCATGCAACCCCGTGACGACGTACAGCAGGGCGAGGCCCGGGCAGCGTCGGGCCGGCCCACCTTGGCACAGGTACTGCTGGCCGCGCAAGAGCTCTGGCCGGAGTCCCTTGCCCAGGAGTGGGATGCCGTCGGCCTGGTCGCGGGACGCCCCACGGCAACGGTGCAGCGGATC
>JBBSSN010000254.1:0-3796 GCA_038242035.1 Actinomycetales bacterium | reverse complement strand
TGCGGCCGTACAAGCAGGATTTTAGTCATCCAGTATGCCTGCGCGTTGGACGGATGCCCTGGGAATTTCCACGGCATCCGTCCGAATCCATGGCAGAGCGCCCGCCACGCACGCTGCTCAGACACCTACCAGGGCTTGGTCGGCGTTGGCCAGCACTAGGGCAGCCCCGGTGTCATCACCACGTCTCTCACGGCCATCGAGTTCCAGCCTGAAATCCTCGGGATCGCAGGCCGCTGCGTCGTGGGTGACGAGCACTACCGCTTTGTCCCGCAGAGCCCGGCGCAAATCGACCATCAATGCAGCCGCCGATTCGGTGTCCAAATGGGCAGTGGGTTCATCGAGCAGCAGGATGTCGGCACCGGTGAGCAGGGTTCGGGCGACCGCGACCCGCTGGCGCTGGCCACCGGAGAGATGGCTGCCCTCGGGGCCGAGCCGGGTGTCCAGCCCGCGCGGGAGCTCCTGCAGCAGCCGACCGAGGCCGACGGCGTCGAGCACCCTGACCAGCTCGGCCTCCGTTGGTGCCTCATCCCGTGCGCGGGCCAGCAGCAGATTCGCCCGCAGGGAGGAGTCGAAGAGATGTCCCTGCTGCGGGCACCAGGCGATCCGGCCCGTCGAGGTACAGTCCCCCGCCACAGGAGCCAGGAAACCGAGCATCACTGCAAGCAGAGTGGATTTCCCCGACCCCGACTCCCCCGTCACCGTCAGCCATTCGCCGCCGCGCGCCGCGGCGTCCAGCCCGCTGAAAACCGATTTGGCAGAATCCGGCCATCGGGCCGTGACGCCTTTCAGCCTGAGTCCGGGCGTTTCGGAGCATTGTTTGGAATCCACCGCCAGCATCGCAACTGGTTCAGCAATGATGTCCACGCGCGCCGAACCGACGATATCCACGGGCGCGGAATAGGCGTTGTCGGCATCTGCTGACTCGGGCGCAAAGTCATTGCTGAAGCGGGCCAGCACCGTTCGCAGCGCCGGCCAGAGCTGAACTGCGGCACTGACCGGGGCGAAGGCGTCCACGAGGGAGAGATTCAGCAACACCAGCGCGGCCAACGCCTCAACCGGCAGTGTCCCGGTCGCGACCTGTCCCGCACCTACGGCGAGCATGCCGAAAGCGCCCAGGGCAGAGAGCAGAACCAGCATTCCCTGCGCTGTTCCCTGTGCCCGGGCCGCCCGCTGCACCGCCGTCGTCGCGTAGTGGTCCTCCCGGCCGAGCCGTTCCAGCAGCGGTCCTTCCGCGCGATTGACACGGAGATCCGCGGCCGCGCCGAGCAGGACGCTCACGGTGCGGATGACGGCGGATCGGTGCCGCTGTTCGGCGACGCCGGCCCTATTGTCGGCCCAGAGGGCGATGGCCGGGGCGAGCAGCAAGGCACCGGCGAGCACCACGAGCTGGAGCGGGACGGCGGCAGGCAGCAGCAGCGCCGTCGTCGTTGTGACGGCAGCCGCGGCCAGCAGACCGGCGGCAGGCGGCAGCACCACCCGCGGCGCCAGATCACGCACGGCATCGAAGTCCCCGATCAAATGATCCACCGCGCCGTCACCGCGCAGCAGGGAGCGCCGGGACAGCACGCGCAGGGATAAAGATTCCCAGACGCGCACGCGCAGACGGGTCAGCGAAGCGAAGACCGCGTCGTGCAGCCAGAGCCGCTCGCAGTACCGCGAAAGTGCCCGAAGCAGCCCGAAAAACCGGACGCCGACAATGGCGACGAGCAGATACAGAATGGCCGGCTGCTGGCTGGCGCGCACGATCAGCCAGCCGGACAGAGCGGTCAGTGCAAGGGCCGCCAGCGTCGCCACAGCGCCGGCGACGACGGCGAGCAGGAACCGCGGACGCCATGGTTCCAGCACGCTGACCAGCAGTTTCAACAGTCGTGCGGTGCCGACCTTACTGCCCCCGCCGGCAAAGGCAGGACCGGTCGCTCCGTCAGCGGCAGAGCCGTTCAAGCCAATGGGTGAGCCAGGGCCCGCCTCCGCCGAGACAGCGGGTGGCAGGCTCGGCGCTTCCTTGGTGCTGACGCTGACGATTGAGGCTGCGGCAGCGGGGGCCGCAATGGAGGCATCGGCAGCAGCGGCGGCGTCAGCATCAGAGGCGTCAGCGGCGGCGTTCGACCGCAGGCCGCAGGCATCGAGCTGGACCACGTGATCGGCGAGCGCGAGCGTGGATTTATTGTGCGCGACAAGAATAATGGTGACCCTCCCGCGGAGGTCACGTATGGTCCGCTCGATGCTGCCTGCCGTGAGAACGTCCAGATGGGCCGTGGGCTCATCGAGTAGGAGTACGGTCGCACCCGCCTCAATCCGCGCCAGCGCCCGGGCCAGCGCAAGGCGCCGCAGCTCCCCCGGGCTAAGTTCCGCCGGGTGCCGCAGGGCCGCATATGTGAGGCCCACCCGGGCCAGGAGCATATCGGCGGTTCCGCTGGGCGCCGCTTCGCTGCTCGTGGGTCCGCTGTTCCGTGTAATTCCAGCCGCACCGTAGAGTTCCACCTCGGCGCGCGCGGTCTGCGCGACGGTGGCGGGATGCTGCGGCACCCAGGCCAGGCGTTCAGGGTCTATCCCGGTAATGCTGCCGCTGACCCGCACTGCCGACGCAGCAACGGAAGTTGCTGCTGATTCATTCGCCAGCGGCGCGACAATGCCGGCCAGCACATGCAACAGGGTGGACTTTCCGCAGCCGCTTGGACCTGAAATAGCGGTGATCTCCCCGGCCGGGGCCGTGAAGGTCAGCGCCGAGACTGCTTCCGTGCTCCGGTCCGGATAACCGACATACAACCCAGCTACACTGACCGCCGGAACCCGCTGGTCCGCAGAAGCCCGCCCGCCGCTGCCCTGAGAATTGCCGTCAGCGAGCGCGGCGCCCTGAGCATAGCCGTCGGCCGGCACGCCGCCGTCGTGAGTATTGCCTTCAGCCGGCACGCCGCCGTCGTTCATGTCCGTCCACAGCCGCGTCGACTGAATCGCCTGACCGGCCAGCGGCACGGCAACCGGAGCTGCCAGAATTTTGTCCACCCGTGCCAGCGCTTCACGTCCGTCCTCGCTGGCGTGATGCGCGGTGCCCAGCTCGCGCAGCGGGAGGTAGCACTCCGGCACCAGAATGAGCACCAACAGGCCTGTTTCCAGGTCCATTGATCCCTGCACCAGCCGCACACCAATGAAGACGGCGACGACGGCGACCGAGAGGGTAGCGATCAGTTCCAGTGCCAGCGCAGAGAGAAAGGCCACCCGCAGCGTGCCCATGGTGGTGCGTCGGTAGTCGTCGGCGACCTTCCGCAGGGCCTCGGTCTGCGCCCTGGCCCGTCCCAGTCCCACCAGCACCGGAAGCCCCTTCGCCAGTTCCACCAGGTGATTGGACAGCCGCGACAGCGCGCCGGCCGCGCGTTCCACCTGTTCCTGCGTGTGCATGCCGATCAGCACCATGAACAAGGGCACCAGCGGCACCGTGAGGACAACTATCACCGCGCTGACCCAGTCGGCCAGCAGCACCCTGGCCCCGATCAGCAGCGGCACCGTGGCGCAGGCCAGCAGAGCGGGCAAAAACTGTGTGTAGTAATTGTCCAGGGCGTCCAGCCCCCGCGTGGCCAGCACGGTCCCAGCGCCCTGTCTGCCGGAGCCGCGGCCGGCGTCCTGCACCATCCGGGCGGCGAGTTTCAGCCGCAGGTCCTCCTTGGCACCGGCGGCTGTCCGCCGCGCTACGACGGCGATGCCCCAGGCCGTGGCCGCCCGGGCCAGGGCCGCGGCGGTGCCCAGCAGCAACGCCGCTGTGAGGCTCTCGGGAGCAGAGATCAGGGCGGCTATTCCGCTC
>JBBSSN010000253.1:0-3810 GCA_038242035.1 Actinomycetales bacterium | reverse complement strand
CCCGGATCCGGCCGGCCCGGATACAGGTTTGCGTATTTCTCTGTGACCTCGGTGTAGAGGAAATTGATGATGCAGTTGTCCCCGCAGTTATAGCCGTTCGGATAGACGCTGTGCATCGGTGAGTCGGCAGGGAATTGGGCGTTCTGCAGGTTGCGCGGAATGCTGATCGTGACGGCCTGTCCGCTGGAGGCGTCGACGCTGACAACAATGATGCTGTCCGGACGTCGTCCCACGCGGTCCGCGCCGGCGTCCCCGCCCATCAACAGGAAGTTATACCGGCCGTCCACCGGGGCCATGTCGGGACCGGCGGAAAAAATGCTGTTGATGGCATTGCGGCCTGTATTGATCAGGTAGGCGGCGTAACCCACGGAGCCCGAGGTCAGCACCATGAGCAGTACCAGGACCACGCTGACGGTACCGCGCATTCCTGGGGCCAGCAGCGCGGGCCGGATAATGCGCAGAGTGTTCAGGAACATGTAGGCCCAGCCCAACGCCAGCAGGACCAGCACCGCGATCAGCAGCAGAGAACTGAAGGGGTTTGTGAAGGTGCTGAAAAGCAATGCACGGTTCAGCTGCGACAGAACTAAGACCAGTACGACGACGAGCCACACACCGAACGTGACGCGAAGCGCGAGTCGGCCCAATTTTCGGTTGCCGGCAACGATCTGGGCGCTCCCGGGGAGCACCAGCGTCAGCAGCAGCAGCACAAACGCACGCTTGGTGCGCACCGGTGCCGGAGCGGACTGTGGGTAACGCACCGGGTTGGTGAGAACCGGAGGCTTCCGTGAGGCGTGGCTGACTTTCGGGCTGCTGATGCTCATAAGTCCTTCTTAGCCCGCCAGGCCGGGGAAGACCTGTGCGGCTTTTTGACGCAAGGAATCACCCTTGACGGCGGCGGTCCGATTGAGATCGTTGGCGAACTCGGCCAATGCGCCGTGCAGCCGAGCCGCAGTGCCGTCGGTCCCACAGGCGAGCATCCGAACGGCTAAGAGCCCGGCATTTCGGGCGCCCCCGATCGATACGGCTGCTACGGGGATCCCGGCGGGCATCTGAACGATCGACAGCAGGGAATCCATTCCATCAAGGGTTTTCAGCGGCACCGGAACGCCGACGACGGGCAGGGTCGTGACGGAGGCGAGCATGCCGGGCAGGTGCGCGGCCCCGCCGGCACCGGCGATGATAATGCGCAGCCCGCGGTCCCGGGCGGACTGACCATAAGCGATCATTTCGGTTGGCATCCGGTGGGCCGATACCACATCGACCTCAAACGGGATGCCGAACTCGGACATTACTTCAGCCGCTGCCTCCATGACGGGCCAATCCGAGTCGGAGCCCATAACAATGCCCACGAGCGCCGGCTTCGCCGCAGGAGCGTGGTTGGCTTCCGCGGCGGGAAGCGGAATCGACGGGCTGTCCGGGAACACGTTTTCTGCTGATTGGCTCATCGGAGCTCCTTCTGGTCTGCGCCGGACGGTTCTGCGCCGGACGGTCCTGCGCCGGATGGTTCTGCGCCGGATGAGTCTGCGCCGGAAACCATTCCATCGCGGATAAGTGCGGCGACCTCGGTGGCGCGGGCGCGGACGGTATTTACGTCGTCGGCGGCCATTGAGAGCACATTGATATGCCCGACCTTGCGTCCGGGCCGCACGCCCTTCCCGTAGACATGGACCTTGGCTTGGGGTTCCGCGGACAAGGCGCGCGGATAGGCGCTGAACAGGTCGGGGTTGGCGCCGCCGAGGATGTTCTTCATCACCACTACGTCGGCCAGCGCCGCGGTGGCCCCGAGCGGAAGGTTCAATACGGCACGCAAGTGCTGCTCGAACTGGCCGGTGACGGATCCATCCATGGTCCAGTGGCCCGAATTGTGCGGCCGCATGGCGAGTTCATTGACTAAAAACCCGCGGCCAAAACCGGGCGTTTCAAATAACTCCACTGCCATCACGCCACTGACGCCAAGTTCCGCGGCGATCTGCAGCGCGGCGGCCTCGGCAGCCGCCGCCACCTCCGGCGGCAGAGACGGCGCGGGAGCTATCACCTCATCGCAAACGCCCTCCACCTGAATGGACTGGACTACCGGCCATGCCCTCGACTCACCATCGGGTGTTCGGGCCACCAGGGCGGAAAGTTCCCGGCTGAAGTCGACTTTCGCCTCTACCAACAGGGGGTTCATGGAGGTGAACCAGTCCGCGGCAGCCGCGGCAGCACCGGCGTCGTCGAGCACCTTCACGCCCTTGCCGTCGTACCCACCGCGGGGCATCTTCAGGACCACTGGCCAGCCGTGCTGGTCTCCGAACGCGATGACGTCCGCCACCGAGGCTGCTGCGCTCCAGCGCGGATTTGGCAGCCCGAGCCGCTCGATAGCGGCACGCATAACCAGCTTGTCCTGGGCGTGAATCAGGGCGTCGGGGCGTGGCTGGACGTTGACGCCGTCGGCCATCAGCGCGCGCAGGTGTTCGGCTGGCACATGCTCATGATCAAAGGTCAGGACGTCAACGCCGGCCGCGAAGCGCCGTAGAACGTCCAGATCCCGGTAGTCGCCGACCGGCGCGTGCGCCACAACAGGAACCGCACAGACGTCCGGCGTTTCGGCGAGAACGCGCAGCTCAAAACCAAGGGCCACGGCGGCAGGGGCCATCATTCGGGCCAGCTGGCCGCCGCCAACAACACCAACTACAGGAAAAGTCACAGTCCACAGACTACCGAACGGCTCCCGGATTTCCGGTGTCGACGTGCGGGAAAGGGATGTTTATCGGGGAAATTGGAAGCGCACTTCAAGGCTTTTCCCGTAAGATCCTTTAACTGACCGCTCGTTTGGCGGCAGTGACGGTGGAGGATCATGTTTGAATCAGTAGCAGCACGCATTAGGGGTCTCTTTGGGCTGTTCTGGCGCGAGGTTGCGAAGTTTGGCGCCGTCGGCGGCGTTGCGTTCGTCATCGACACTGCTATTTATCTGTGGCTGTTGCACGGCCCCTTGTCCGACCACCCCACGCGGGCCAAAATTGTCTCTGCCATTGTCGCGACCATCTTTTCCTGGGTAGCGAACAGGTACTGGACCTTCCGGCACCGACGCCGGGCCAACATTTTGCGCGAGGTGGTCCTCTTCGCCGTCATGAATGGTATTGGCATTGCCATCGCCGCCGCCTGCGTTTACGTCTCGCACTGGGTGCTCGGCTTCACCACTCCGTTTGCCGACTTCGTATCCGGCAGCGTGATCGGCCTGGTGCTGGGAACGGTTTTCCGCTTCTTCGCCTACCGTTTCTGGGTCTTCACCGAAGAGCTGGACGAGGACCCCGGATTTGCGAAGGACCACGAGCTCGTGCAGCCGGGCAAGCCCCGCCCAACTGTGGACTGACAGCACCGGCAGGTAGTGCTCAGCGGATCCCTGCGCAGCGCTGTACCGTGACCCGCTCGGCCGAAAGCAGCCGTTCGGTGATCGGGACGGACGGATGTACCAGCACCACAGATCCGCCGGCACTGAAGACCCCCAGCGCATTGCGGACGGCGGTCTCCAGTCCATCGGACGCGGTCAGGAGGACGCGCTCGGACCGCTCCGTTAGGCGGGCATAGCCGCAGAGCAGCGATCCGAAGGTGACAGAGCCAAAGGCAGCAGTTGAGTCCGGCTTGGCGGAGCCGACGACGGCGACGTCAGTGCCCGAGGGTGCGTCAAACGGCACGAAGACATCCCCGTGGGCTCGAACCTCGGCGGCATAATCCAGTACACCAGCCGGGAGGTCGCCGGTCCACCTCATCTCCAGCGCTCCGAGTGCGACGGCTACAGTGAGTGTCCGGGGTCCGGACGCCGTCGGCCCT
>JBBSSN010000252.1:0-3820 GCA_038242035.1 Actinomycetales bacterium | reverse complement strand
GAGACGAGCTGGGCGCCGCAGCCGGATTCCGCCACGGTCCGGCCGCCCAGATAGACCTTGTAGCCGTTGTCCTGCGGTGGGTTGTGGCTGGCGGTGACCATCACGCCGCCGTCGCAGTCCAGAGCACGGACTGCGTAGGCGAGCACCGGCGTCGGGAGCGCGGAGGGCAGGATAAAGGTGCGGATTCCCGCGGCCGTGAAGACGGCGGCAGTATCCAAGGCGAAGACGTCCGAGTTGTGGCGGGCGTCGTAGCCGATGACGGCCCGTGGCGCAGCGTCCGCACAGTTCTCGAGCAGGAAGGCCGCTACACCTGCAGCCGTGCGGCGGACCACCATCCGGTTCATTCGCATGGGTCCAGCGCCGAGCGGCGCGCGCAGGCCAGCAGTGCCGAACTCCAACGTTCCGCTGAAGCGTTCCGCGAGATCGGTCAGGGCTGTAGCTCCGGCGGAACTCCCGTCCTTCACGACCGCCAGCAGATTCCTCAGCTCCTGCGCTGTGGCGGGATCTGGATCCGCACTGGCCCATTGGTGGGCCGCCGTGGTCAAAGCTGATTCGGTAACCCGTCGATCCGGTTCAGGGGAAGTGCTCGAAGACATGACTTAAACCTACCGTCAATTGCTGCTGTGGCTACGGAACCGCGTGCTACTGGATCAGGGTCAAAGTTTGCCGATGATGTCCGCCAGTAGCTTCGAGATCCGCGGCCCAGCAGCCTGCCCGGCTGCAATGACCTCGGCGTGACTGAGGGGTGCGTCGCTGATCCCGGCAGCGAGATTTGTTACCAGAGACATGCCGAACACTTCCATGCCAGCATGGCGGGCTGCAATGGCCTCCAGGGCGGTGGACATACCCACGAGGTCGGCCCCGATGGCTCTGGCATAACGAACCTCCGCCGGCGTTTCATAGTGCGGTCCGGTGAACTGCGCGTAAACGCCCTCGTCCAGACTCGAATCAACGCCGCGAGCAATCTTCCGAATGCGCGTTGAATAGAGGTCCGTCAGGTCCACGAAGGCCGCCCCCTCCAGCGGGGACGTGGCTGTCAGGTTGATGTGGTCGCTGATGAGCACCGGCGTTCCGGGCGACCAGAGCGGATTCAGCCCGCCGCACCCGTTCGTCAAAACCAGCGTCTTCACGCCGGCGGCTGCCGCGGTCCGTACACCGTGTACCACCGAGGCCACACCTCTGCCTTCATAGAAGTGCGTCCGCGCCCCGAGAATCAGTACACGCTGACCCGCCGGAGTGAGTACGGAACGGATGGTACCGACATGGCCCTCGACGGCGGGAGCGGCGAACCCGGGGACGTTGGTGGCGTTGAGGGTATGCGTGGTTTCCCCAATGAGGTCAGCGGCAGCGCTCCAGCCGGAGCCGAGAACCAGGGCGACGTCATGGGAGGGCGTGCCGGTGTGTTCCGCGATGAAGGCGGCGGCCTGATGGGCGAGTTCACATGGGTGCGTAGTCACCTGTTCAGGATATCCGCTTTGAGCGATGGCCCCGGATGGGCGAGAATTGCCCAGTGAGTAACCAAATAGATTTCAGCGCCGTCAAACTCGCTATCCTGGGCGGGGGCCCGGGTGGCTACGAAGCAGCCATGGTCGCGTCTGCGCTGGGCGCCGACGTGACGGTGGTGGAGAACAAGGGACTCGGCGGTTCCGCGGTCCTCACTGACGTGGTCCCCTCCAAAACACTGATCGCTACGGCGGACACCATGGACGGAGTGGCCACTGCCCACAGCCTCGGCGTGAAGTTCGATAATCCCAACGCGGCGTTTGCGGACCTCGGACAGGTGAACCAGCGGCTGCTGGACCTAGCCAACGAGCAGTCCAGCGATATCACCTCAGTGCTGGAGCGCAACGGAGTGAAGGTCATCATTGGACGGGGACGGCTCACCGGGGACCACAGTATTGAGGTTCAGACCGAGGGTGGCACACAGACCGTTTGCGCTGATGCGGTCCTGATCGCGGTTGGCGCTCATCCGCGCGAATTGCCTTCCGCCGTTCCTGACGGCGAGCGGATTTTCAACTGGACCCAGATCTATAACCTCAGCGACGTTCCTGAGCACCTGATTGTGATCGGCTCGGGGGTCACCGGAGCCGAATTTGCCTCTGCCTATAACGGGCTCGGTGCCAAGGTCACCCTGGTGTCCAGCCGTGACCGGGTGCTGCCCGGGGAGGATGTTGATGCCGCGGAGGTGCTGGAGAACGTTTTCCGTGGCAGCGGCATGACCGTCCTTTCTGAGTCCCGCGCAGCCCAGGTGGAGCGCACGGACCACGGCGTCCGCGTCACGCTCACCGACGGGCGAACCATTGACGGTTCACACGCTCTCATGGCAGTCGGCGCCGTTCCGAACACCCGCGACATCGGCCTCGAGGAGGCCGGTGTCGCGGTCACTGAGTCTGGACATGTGAAGGTGGACGGCGTTTCGCGAACCACGGCGCCGAACATTTACGCGGCCGGGGACTGCACAGGAGTGTTTGCGCTCGCATCCGTAGCCGCCATGCAGGGGCGCATCGCCGTTGCGCACCTGCTCGGTGACAGTGTCACACCGTTGAAGTTGAAACAGGTGGCGTCGAACATCTTTACCTCACCTGAGATTGCATCAGTGGGCGTGTCGGAAGCCGACGTCGAGTCCGGTAACTACCAGGGTGACATCATCAAGCTCTCGCTTCACACCAACGCGCGCGCCAAAATAATGGGCGTCAAGGACGGCTTCGTCAAGATCATTGCCCGTAAGGGGTCGGGGACCGTAATCGGCGGAGTAGTGGTGGGACCGCGTGCGTCCGAGCTGATCTTCCCCGTGGCGCTCGCCGTGACGCAGAACCTGCACGTTGATGATCTGGCGAACACGTTCACCGTATATCCGTCCCTGACGGGTTCCATTTCCGAGGCCGCCCGAAGGCTGCACGTCCACCTCTAAGGTGTCCTGATCCGAATGTGCAGCTGTTGGCGCCCTGCGTCTTCGGAGCGGCCACGGCGTTCTTCGTTGCGGTTGCCCGGTTGCCCGGTGACGGGCTGCCCTACGGCAGAGGCTCGGGTAGCCGCCGCGCTCAGTCCACGATGCTGGCGATTACTTCACCGGCGGACACGGTTGCCCCGGCCTCGGCCTTGAGCCCGGAGACAGTGCCTGCCTTGTGGGCGGTCAGTGGCTGCTCCATTTTCATGGCCTCCAACACCACCATCAGGTCCCCCTCAGCGACGGTGTCGCCGTCGACCACCGCGACCTTGACGATGGTTCCCTGCATCGGGGAGGTAAGGTCATCGCCGCTGACCGCTGCCGCCGCCGCCCGCCCGCGGCCCTTCTTCGGCTTCTTCGCAGTCCCGTTGCGTGCAGGGCTGGCACCCAGGCTAGCGGGCAACACAACCTCGAGCCGTTTGCCGCCCACCTCAACCGTGACGCGCCGGCGGTCGCCGTCGTCGTTCGCTTCGGTGCTGCTGGACACGCCGCTGCCGTTGGATGCTCCGGTCCCAGTAGAAGTCCCCGTCGCGGACCATGCCGGGATGGTGTTCTTAAATTCGGTCTCGATCCACCGGGTGTGGACGGTGAACGGCCCGCTGGAGGGTGCAAAGGCGGGATCGGCCACCACGGCGGCGTGGAAGGGCAGAACGGTGGGCATCCCCTCGATGCGCATTTCCGCGAGTGCCCGGCGTGAACGCTGAAGTGCCTGGCTCCGCGTGGCTCCGGTGACAATAAGCTTGGCGAGCATGGAATCGAAGTTGCCACCTACTAACTCACCCTCCTCGATTCCGGAGTCCACCCGCACGCCGGGGCCGGTGGGTAGACGGAGGGTCTGCACTGCGCCGGGAGCGGGCATGAAGTTGCGGCCCG
>JBBSSN010000251.1:0-3834 GCA_038242035.1 Actinomycetales bacterium | reverse complement strand
ATCAATTCCTTCGTCAAGAGCAAGGGTGAGTCGCTGCGCATCATCGCCGGGGCCGCCTCGGGTGGGGCCCAACTGGTGGTCAGGCCATCCATCCAGACTGCGGCGGATCTGAAGGGTAAGACGCTGGCCACGCCCCAGTTGGGCGGAACGCAGGACGTGGCGCTGCGCAGCTGGCTGGCCAAACAGGGGCTGCGGTACGGCCAGGATGCTGCCGGGGCTGCGGATGCGGTGAGCATTACTCCGACGGATAATGCCGCGTCGCTAAAGCTGTTTCAGGAGAAAAAGCTCGACGGCGCCTGGTTGCCCGAACCGTGGGCCTCCCGTTTTGTGCTCCAGGCCGGAGCGACGGTGCTGGTGGATGAGAAGGACCTGTGGGACGGCTCGCTGACGGCCAATGCCGGCGAATTCCCGACCACCATTCTGATTGTGAACAAGACTTTTCTGCAGGAGCACCCGGATACCGTCCGGGCCCTGCTGAAGGCGCAGGTGGAATCCGTGCAGTGGCTGCAGCAGAATCCAACCCTGGCGGCGGAGGACATCAACGGCGCGTTGAAGGCGGCGGCGGGGTCGGCACTGCCGACGGACGTGCTCGCCCGGTCCCTGTCCGGGTTGAGCTTCACGGAGGATCCGCATGCCGGAACATACCGGAAGCTGCTCCAGGACGGCGTGGACGCGGGCACCACTAAAAGTGCAGACCTGAAGGGCATTGTTGACGTTTGCCCGCTGAACGCGGTGCTTCGCGACGCGGGCCTGCCGGCCGTTTCCGCCGCCGGATTGGGCAGCCAATGACGGCGCCGGTCCGGTCCGCCGTTGGAGCCGGTGTCCTTGAACCGGTCGCGATTGAACTCCGCGGCGTGGGGAAGCGCTTCGGCGACGGCACGGCGGTGCTCGACGACGTCAATCTCACCATCCGTCCGGGGGAGTTCGTTGCCCTGCTCGGTGCCTCCGGCTGCGGCAAGTCGACACTGCTGAACCTGGTGGCGGGCCTGGAGCCGCCGAGTTCGGGTTCGCTGGAGATTCCGGCCGACGGCGCCGCCTTCATGTTCCAGGATGCCACTCTCTTCCCCTGGCTGAGCGCACGGGGAAACATCGAGCTGGCGCTGCAGCTGCGCGGCGTACCCCGGTCCGAGCGTGCCGCCCGCGCCGGGGAACTGCTGGACCTGGTCCACCTGGCCGGTGCCGGGCACAAACGCCCGCACGAGCTTTCCGGCGGGATGCGCCAGCGCGTAGCGCTGGCCCGCTCACTGGCACAGGAGCGGCATGTGCTGCTCATGGACGAACCCTTCGCCGCCCTCGACGCCATCACCCGCGACCTGCTGCACGAGGAGTTGGAGCGGATCTGGCGTGAAACCGGGCGGACCATCGTCTTCGTCACGCACAACGTCCGGGAAGCGGTCCGGCTGGGCCAGCGGGTCCTGCTGATGTCCTCACGGCCGGGCCGCGTAGTCAATGAATGGCGGGTTTCCGACGGGCAAAAGGCGCCGGCGGAAGCGGCCCGGCTGGCCGAGGAAATCACCATCGAACTGCGCAAGGAGATCCGCCGCCATGTCCGCTAAGCAGGAGACTTTCACCCAGGACGCGCCGCAGGATCACCACCTGCTGCAGGATCACCACGCGGCCGCGGGTAGTCCTGGCCGATCACCGGAACCCGGAAGCGTGGAGGCAGGGCTGGACGTCCTGCAGTCCCAGCCCATCGCCCGCCCGACGCTTAAGCCGGCCAAAGTCCTGGCGCCGCTTGCCGCCGTCGTCGTTCTGGTGCTGCTGTGGCAGCTCTATGTGCTGCTGGCCCACAAGCGGGCCGATCTGGTTCCCGGGCCGCTGGACGTTGCGGCGTCGCTGTCTACCCTGTGGGGCGAGGGGAAACTGCAGGACTCGCTGTGGACCAGCGTGCAGCGCGGGCTGATTGGTTTCGCCGTCAGTGCGCTGATTGGCACGCCGATCGGGCTGCTGATAGCGCAGGTGCGTCCGCTCCGCACCGCGTTGGGGCCGCTGATTTCCGGCCTGCAGGTGCTCCCCTCGGTCGCGTGGGTTCCGGCCGCCATCATCTGGTTCGGCCTCTCCGACGCGACGGTCTACTTTGTGCTGCTGATGGGAGCCGTGCCGTCGATTATCAACGGGCTGATCGCCGGGGTGGACCAGATTCCGCCGCAGTACCGCCGGATGGGGCACGTGCTCGGCGCCGGCCGTTGGGAAATGGCGGTGCAGATTGTTCTTCCTGCGGCGCTGCCGGGTTACTTGGCCGGGCTCAAGCAGGGGTGGGCCTTCTCCTGGCGCTCGCTGATGGCCGCGGAGATTATCGCGATGGGCGGTTCCATTGGCTTCGGACTGGGTTCCTTGCTGCAGCAGGGCCGCGATCTGTCCGACATGGGCACGGTGATGAGCGCCATCTTGCTGATTCTTATTGTCGGCATCGCCGTCGAACTGCTGCTGTTTTCCCCGTTGGAACGCCGGTTGCACCGGAGCCGTGGGCTGCTGGGCATCGCCGGCTAGTGTGTCGGCGCGTGACGCCGCATGACCGGGCATTTCGCAGTCTTTGGCTCTGCCGTTTCCCTCTCCTTAAGGTTTTTCTATGGTTGTTCAAGATATCTATCCCATCTCGCTGCGGCTGCTGGGCCGCCGTGTTCTGGTGGTGGGCGCAGGTTCCGTTGCTGCCCGACGCGCGCGGGGTCTGCTCGACGCCGGAGCCGTGGTTACGGTGGTCGCGCCGGTTGCCGGGGCAGGCGTAATGGCTCTGGTGGACGCCGGGCTGGTCCTATGGCGGCGGCGCCATTATGTTTCCACGGACCTGGACGGCGCGTGGTTTGTGCAGAGCGCGACCGGGGTCCCGGACGTGGATGCGCAGGTGGCGGCGGATGCGGAAGCTGCCCACACCTGGTGTGTTAACGCCTCCGACCACGAGGTATCTGCCGCCTGGACGCCGGCGGTTGCCGAGGTCGACGGCGTCAAGGTGGCCGTAAGCGCGGGTGGAGATCCGCGTCGGGCCCAGCGGCTTCGATACGCGGTAGCGACGGCGTTGGAATGCGGAGACCTGCCGCTGCGCCGGCGCCGTAGCTCCGCGAGTGGATCCGTCGCATTGGTTGGTGGCGGACCGGGGGACCCCGGACTGATCACCGTGCGCGGCCGGCGGCTCTTGGCCGCCGCCGACGTTGTAGTAGCGGACCGGCTTGGTCCCCGCTCGCTGCTTGCGGACCTGGACCCGGACGTCCGGGTCATCGAGGTCGGGAAGAAACCGGGACACCATCCGGTAACGCAGGCGCAGATCAACGCCATCTTGGTCCGCGAAGCCAAAGCGGGGCATAGCGTGGTCCGGCTCAAAGGCGGGGACCCCTATGTGCTGGGCCGCGGGGGCGAAGAAGCGTTGTTCTGCCGGGAGCATGGCGTTGATGTTGAAGTTGTCTCCGGCGTGACCTCGGCGGTCTCGGTCCCTGCCGCGGCGGGTATCCCCGTCACCCATCGGGGTCTTGCCAAGGCCTTCACCATGGTCAGTGGCCATGAAGAACTGTCCAATCTCCCCGGCGGCAGCGACCATACCGTCGTCCTGCTGATGGCCGTTCGCACGCTCCGCAGCTCCGCCGGGATCTTGGCCGCCGGCGGCCGGGGAGCACAGTGTCCTGTCGCTATCATCGAAAACGGCTACGCCCCGGATCAGCGTGTGACCATCGGAACGCTGGGTTCCATCGCTGACCAGGCCGATGCCGTCGGCGTCGCGAACCCGGCCGTCGTCGTCGTCGGCGATGTTGTCCGCCTCAGTCCCTATTCACCCAGCCCCTATTCACCCAGCCCCCACCCCACCCAACTGGGTAGCAGCACCTGCAGTCAAAACGCGTTTTGACT
>JBBSSN010000250.1:0-3849 GCA_038242035.1 Actinomycetales bacterium | reverse complement strand
CGGGCCTCGCCATCGGGCAGGGAGCAGACCCAGTACCGGCGGTCGGTGAGGGCATCGCCGTCGCGCTCTATCCGTACGGGCGATCCGGTCAGGACCCAACTGGCCAACGTTGTGTTGATGGAGGCGGCGATCGCGGCCAAGTCCCCGGTCAGGCCATCGGTGTCGAATCCCTTGCGGCGCAGCGACTTGTTCAGCCGGAAAACGTCCACCGAGCCGTGTTCGTGAATGGTCGACGACGCAATGGCGGCGGCGTCGAAGTCGGGGCTGCCCAAAGCATCGGCCCGGGTCTCCTTGGTCCAGCGCGGGGCCATGGCGCGGTTCAACGCCAGCGATGCCGCGTGGCACGCCGTGTGGCCGGCGCTCAGGGCGACGCGATGACCGGCGTCGACGGCAACCTCGACGGCGGTACCCTCCGGCAGGTGTGCATCGGCCGGAAGCAGGTGGGCCACCACGAAACTCCAGCCCTCGGTGCCCTTGCGAACCGGAATAGCCGCCCCAATGAACAGCTCCTGGCCGTTTGTCGCCGCCACAACGCAGTCCAGCACCGGCCACTGCTGCCCGCCATCCACGGCCGGCACGCGGATCACCGCCCGATCCGGGCCTTGGTCCGGCCAGCCCGCGTCCAACGGGTGGCACGGCGTGACGTCCAGCAGCACTGCCAGCTTGCCGCCGTCGACCGTCTCCGAGTCTTCGACTATCTGACTGTCTTTAACATTTTCACTGTCGTTAACATGTTCACTGTGCAGGACGACGGCGGCGCCGACGGTTTGCGCGGCAGGGTAGGTAACGAGGGTGTCGGATACGGGAAGTGTCATGAAGAACAGCGTAACCAAGCGGAAGAGGAAAGCGCCTACGGCCGGTTGCGCGTTGCCTGGACTGAACATCAGCACCGCCGGGGAGACTGTGCCGCTAGAGCCACTTCTTCCGTTTGAAAATCGTGTACATCAGGGCACAGAGGATCAGCATCAGGCAGATCGCGAAGGGGTAGCCGAACGTCCAGGAGAGCTCGGGCATGATGTGGAAATTCATGCCGTACACCGAAGCGATAAAGGACGGGGCAAAGAAGATCGCCGCCCAGGAGGAGATTTTCTTCAGTTCCTCGTTTTGTGCGGCGCTGGCCTCGTTCTGCCGGTTAGTGGTCAGCGTGCCATCCACGGTTAGTGCGTTCTGCAGCAGCTGGCGGAAGGAATCCGCGCGCGCCGTGACGTTTTGGACGTGGTCCTGGACATCGCGCAGCGAGCGTTCCAGCTCGCGGTGCACGCGGGCGTCTTCGAACCCAAGCTCGAGATTGGTGAGCATGTCCGTGAGCGGATGAATGGCCCGCTGAAATTGGATCACCTCGCGGGAGAGCTCGTAAATGCGGCGGGAAACGGTGGGATCGCCGGCAAAGAGCTGGTCTTCGATCTCATCGATGTCATTCTCCAGGCCAGCAATCACCGGCGCGTAGTCATCCACTACCTGGTCAAGGATGGCGTAGAGCACGGCCGCAGGGCCCAGCGCCAGCAGCTCGGGTTTGTCCTCGAGCCTGCGGCGGACGCGTGCCAGCCCAGGCGTCTCGGCATGGCGAATGGCAATGACAAAGTCCCGGCCGGTGAAGATATGCAGCTCGCCGAACTCCACCACCTCCTCCGCGTCAATATAGTGCGCCGGCCGCAGGACCGTGAACAGGATGTCATCGTAGCGTTCCATTTTGGGCCGCTGATGGGCCTTGATAGCGTCCTCTACGGCCAACTCGTGCAGTCCGAACTGGGCGGCAACGGAGTCCATCTCGGCCGCGGTGGGCCGGAACATGCCGATCCACACCATTCCGCCGCGTTCGGCAAGGGTGCCGTGCGTCTGTTCCAGACTGAGCGGATCGGCGGTGCGAACGCCATTGACGTAAACCGCGTTGTCGATGATAGTCACCGGTTCATTATCCTTGCCGCATGCCGGAACTTCCGCTTTGTGCCGGTGGTGTCAGCCGGCGCTGATCTTCGGCCGTCACTGGTCCGAGGCCATGCCGCCGAGCAACGGCTGGACGCGGTAGGGGATGTGCTCGTGCAGGGCCAGGGACGTTTCGGTACGGATGACGCCGCGGATGCGCAGCAGCGCGCGAAGGGCATTCTGCAGGTGGTGAACGTCGGTGGCGGCGATCCGGCACCACACGTCGCCGCGACCGGAGATTTCATACACCTCCAGTACCTGCGGTTGTTTGCGCAGGGCGGTGATGACGCCGTCCAGCTCGCGGTGCGTCACCTCGATGGTCACGAAGGCGACGACGTCGTAGTCGATCGCTGCCAGGTCAACTTCGCGTCCGCCGTCGCGCAGTGTTCCGGAGCGCAGCAGGCGCCGCAGCCGTGTTTGTACGGTATTGCGCGCGACGCCGAGAGTCTCGCCAAGTTCGCCGATCTGGGCGCGCGGATCGCGGACCAGCTCCAGCAGCAATTTCAGGTCCATTGCGTCAAGTTTGCTCATCGGGGTCACTCCGTTTCAGTTGGCGCGGGATAATTTGAGCAGAATCGTCAGTTCATCGCTATGTTAGCGGTCAATTGATCCCTACTGCTTCAGTCTATAGAGGAAATAGTACAGTTCTTCGGCCACCAAACAGGTCACTGGAGAGAATCGAAGAGGTGAGCAGTATGAGCGTCCTGAGTGAGTTGCGGATGCGTCCCGTGGTGGCCAGCCGACGTGGCTGGGATGCTTCGATCTCTGTGCGGCTTGTCCTGGCGGGCATCGTCATTTTTACGCTCCTTGTTGGCGCCAACCTGGCCACCCCGCTGTACTCGCTGCTGCAGGTTCGGCTCGGAATGAGCCCCTTGGGTGTCACTGCCGCTTTCGCCAGTTACGTGCTGGCCTTGGTGCTGGGGCTGTTGTTGTTCGGCCACTGGTCGGACCATATTGGCCGCCGTGCCGCGCTGGTGTTGGCCGTGCTGATCGGATTGGCGGGCGGTCTCGTGTTCGGTACGGCGCAGAACCTGCCGATGCTCGCCGCCGGCCGCGCACTGCAGGGACTCGCCGTCGCCCTCGCCACGGGAGCTAGCGCCGCCGCACTGCGGGACCTGCTGCCTTCCCGGCCGGAGTGGGCCTCCCGGTTCACCCTGCTGGCCTCCTCCGGGGGTGTGGCGGCCGGGCCAGTCATCGGTGGTTTGCTCTCACTGCTGCCGGACCATACGCGGGCGCCGTTCCTGGTCCACGCCGTGGTGCTCGTGCTGCTGCTCGTTCCCCTGTACCTGCTCGACGCGCGTCCGGCCATCCGGCCGGCAGCGGGCGGAACGGCTTTGGCTGCGCTCAAACCGCGCCGGCCCGGCGTTTCGCGGGAGGCACGCGGAGCCTTTTGGCTGGCCTCCAGCGTCGGATTCCTTAGTTTCTCGGTCTTCGGCTTTTGCCTTTCACTTGCTCCCGGGGACTTCGCCCAGGTGGTTCAGGTGGATTCACGCCCATTGATCGGGCTGCTCGCTGCCTTGACCCTTGGTGCCTCTGCAGCGAGCCAGCTGCTGAGCATGCGGGGGCGGCTATTGGTTCCAGTGGGTCTGATCGTGCTCGGTCTGTCCGTGCTGTTGATCGCGGTAGCCGGCATTGCGCGGTCGCCGTGGTTGCTGGTGCTCGCCAGTATTGCGGCCGGTGCGGGACAGGGCATCGCCTTCCGCGTGGTCTTCAATGAGGTGGCCGGCAAGGTGGAACCGGCACGGCACGCACAGATCATCAGCGGCGTGTATGTCATCACCTATCTCGGCAGCGCGCTGCCGGTGATCGGGATGGGAGCAGCCGCCAGTGTCTGGGGGCTGCCCATCGTGGTGGCCGGCTTCGCGGTTCTCGTCGCCGCAGCGTCCGCCGCGCTCGCCGTCGTCGCCTGGCCGCGAATCCGCTCCG
>JBBSSN010000249.1:0-3880 GCA_038242035.1 Actinomycetales bacterium | reverse complement strand
GGACTCGCTCGTCGCCGCCGTGACGGGCGCCGGGCGGCCCGTGCTCGGAAAACCGATGCTGAACTCGCGTGCCTACGTCCTGGATGACTACCTGCAGCATGTTCCGGCCGGAACCCGCGGCGAGCTCTATCTGGCAGGGCCCCAGCTGGCGCGCGGCTACCGCGGGCGGGCAGATCTAAGCGCTGAACGTTTCGTGGCAGACCCGTTCTGGGGCAGCGGCGAACGCATGTACCGGACCGGTGATCTGGTGAGCCGCAGCGCCGACGGCGACATCGCGTTCAACGGACGCAATGATGACCAGGTCAAGATCCGCGGCTTCCGGGTGGAACTTGGCGAAGTGGAAAGGGTATTGCTCTCGGTCCCCGGAGTCGGGTCAGCCGTCGCCCGCGTCATGATGCGCAAGAGCGGTGACGGTTCCCTTGGCGACGCGCGCTTGCTCGCTTACCTGGTCGCGGAGCCACCCCGAAGTGACGCTTCTGCGGACGTCTCCGACCTTTCGGAGCTGGTGCTGGCACACGCCCGGACCGCGCTGCCTGGCTATATGGTTCCCGCCGCCGTCGTCATGATCGACGAAATACCCCTCACGGCGCATGGAAAGGTGGACGCTGCCGCGCTGCCGGACATGACGGAGCTGGACCGCAGCGCCGGACTGCCTCCGCGAACGCCGCGGGAAAAAGTGGTGTCCCAGATTTTCGAGGAGGTGCTGTCCCTGCCGCGGGTGGGCGTCGATGAATCGTTCTTCGACCTCGGCGGTCATTCCTTCCTGGCCCAGCCGTTGATTTCGCGGATAAACGCGGCCCTGGGCACGGACCTGCCGGTGCAGTCGATATTCCGATCCCCCAGCGTGGAACAGTTGTTGTACGAAGTGTCCAAGGGCACCGATGGCAGTGTCGCGGACAGTTTGCGCGGGGTGCTGCCGCTGCGTACCAACGGCAGCAAAGCGCCGCTCTTCGCCGTCCACCCCGCCACCGGAGTGAGCTGGGGCTATGCCGCCATGCTGCGCCGGTTGGATGGCGAACGGCCCCTGATCGGCCTCCAGATGCCGGGCATGGTTCCCGGGGAGGATCATACGATCGAGGCCGAGTCATTGACCGAACTCGCCGACGAGTATCTGGCACGGGTGCGGGAAATTCAGCCAACGGGTCCGTATTATCTGATGGGCTGGTCCTTTGGCGGCAATCTGGTGCATCGGCTGGCCACTCGGCTGCAGGATCTGGGGCACGAGGTGGCCTTTCTGGGCATCTTGGACGCCTACCCCACGCAGCAGGAAGGCAATAGCGACATCGGGACGGGCCCGGCCCTTTGGCAGAGCTACCTGCAGGCCGCCGGATTCCCCGTTCCCGCGGATGAGGCCGGCTCCTTGGATGGTGCCCGGGTGCTGGAGATTCTGCGCGGGAACCATAATCCGCTCGGTAGCATTTCGCTGGAATCGCTGAACGCCATGGTGGAGAACTTCCAGCTTTTGGCGGGGCTGATCCGACGCACCCCGGTTGATGTTTACAACGGCGACCTCCACCTGTTCCGTGCGACGCAGGACGTTCCAGAGGGCTCGGCAGCGACGAGTTCCTGGGCGCCGTATGTGACAGGCCGGATCGTCGAAACCGCGGTGCACGAAAGGCACTCACAGATGCTCAGTGAGCGGGCCTTGGACGACATTTCCCCTGTCCTGGCCATCCGGCTGGGCGACAGTGCCGAATAAAAGACAGTGCCGAACATATGACAGTGCCGAAGAGAAATAGCAGCAAGGAACCTAAGGGGAAACAGATGACGAACCCATTTGATGATGAAACCGCAACTTTCCGCGTACTGGTCAACGATCTGCAGCAGCACTCGCTGTGGCCGGCGTTTGCCGACGTCCCGCAGGGGTGGATGGTCATGTACGGACCGGATACCAGGGCCGAATGCCTGGACTTTGTCTCCCGGAGTTGGACAGACATGACGCCCCGCACCGTGGCCGAATTCGCTGCCTCCTAGTGATCCGTGTGCGAGGACTCTGTAAGAGCTTCGGTGGGTTCCGTGCCCTCGACGGGCTGAACCTGGACGTGGCACAGGGCAAGGTGCTGGGACTTCTGGGCCCCAACGGAGCGGGAAAGACGACGACCGTGCGGGTACTCACCACGCTGCTCCAGCCCGATGCCGGAGAGGTGACCGTTGCCGGGCACTCCGTCCTCAAGGACCCCGAAAGCGTCCGGCGTTCCATCGGGCTCTCCGGTCAGTACGCCGCCGTGGACGAAAAGCTCACCGGTTTCGAAAACCTGCACATGGTGGGCCGGCTCTACGGCATGAACCGCAGATCCGCGTCGGCGCGCGCCACCGAGCTGCTGGCGGAGTTTCGGCTCAGCGATGTTGCGGGGAAGCGGGCCGGAGCATATTCCGGGGGGATGCGGCGCAGGCTGGATCTAGCCGGTGCCATCGTGGCCCGGCCGGAAATCGTGGTGCTCGATGAACCCACCACCGGCCTGGACCCGAGGGGGCGGCTGGATACGTGGGCCGTGATCTCCTCACTGGTCAGCTCCGGCACCACAGTCCTGCTGACCACCCAATACCTGGAAGAAGCAGACCAATTGGCGGATAATATTGCCGTCATTGATGCCGGGAGAGTGATCGCAGAGGGCACCGCAGACGAGCTCAAGTCCGGGGTGGGCTCGGAACGGATCGACGTCGTCATGGCACGGCCCGAAGATGTCGATCGCGCCGCGGTTGTCCTCTCCGCTATCACCGGCGCCGGTCCCGAGCTGGATTACCAGAACCGTAAAATCAGTGTGCCGGCCGACGCGGGTCATCATATGCTGGTGCGTGCTCTGACTGATCTCGAGCTCGCAGGGCTGCGGACGGTGGAGGCCGCCCTGCGCCGTCCGACTCTGGACGACGTCTTTCTCCAATTAACCGGCCAACGGCCCGCCGAGGCGAAACCCTACGATGGACAACCAGCGAACGAAGAGGAACCAGGCGGCCTCGGCGCGGCCCTTGGAAAACCGGAGAGAGAGGTGTCGAAAGCATGAGCAGCCTCAACGCAGCCGTCCGCGACAGTTCGGTCATTGCCGGCCGGAATCTGCGTAATGTCATCCGAACCCCCGGAGCCATGGTGACCAGTGTGGCCCAACCGGTAATGTTCGTCCTACTGCTTGCTTTTGTGTTCGGCGGCACGCTGGGCGGGGATCAGTACAGGACCTTCCTGATTGGCGGAATTCTGGCCCAGACACTGACCTTCAATGCCTCCTTTACGGCCGTCTATCTGGCCAAAGACCTGCAATTGGGACTCATCGACCGCTTCCGGTCCCTGCCGATGTCCCGCGGAGCTGTCATCTTGGGCCGGGCGTCCGCCGATCTGGTGACGAGTCTGCTCTCCATCGCTGTGACCCTGCTCTGCGGTCTCGCCATCGGGTGGCGCATCAGCCACGGATTCGGTCCAGCATTGCTGGCTTTAGGACTACTGCTGCTGTTCACCTTTTCCGTCTCTTGGGTCGGCGCAGTCATCGCCCTGACCGCGCGCAGCGTGGAGGTGGCGCAGAGCCTTGGCTTGATCTGGCTGTTCCCGGTGACCTTCATTTCCGGTGCCTTCGTTTCGGTGCAGTCCATGCCGGGTCCACTGCGCGCATTCGCGCAATGGAATCCCGTGACAGCGGTGGCCACAGCGGTGCGGGACCTCTTCGGCAACCGCGCACCGCAGGGGTTTGCGGTACCCACCGGATGGCCGGCGGACAATGCACTGCTCTACGCCTTCCTGTGCTGTGTGGCAATCATTGCGGTTTTTGCCCCGTTGGCCATTTCGCAGTACCTGCGGATCAGCAAAAGGTGAGCAACGGTGCCGGGGTCATCGAGTACGTCATTGCGTCGGCGGCCGAGGTCAGTTCAGCGGCGGCACGATTTGGCGGCCCGG
>JBBSSN010000248.1:0-3894 GCA_038242035.1 Actinomycetales bacterium | reverse complement strand
GGGCCGGCTCCCGTGGTGAGCTGTCCGTCAGCGCTCCACCCGTTGACGGTGCGCTGGGCCCCGGCGGCGGTTCCCCGGCTGGATGAACGCGGAGTCACGCGTCCCTTCCTGAATCATGTGGCGGAGGTGGCCGCGGCGGCGCACACCGAAGCACTGGCCGTGAACCCTGACATCGACGCCCTGGTATTCGTTCCGGGCGCGTGGGAGGTGTCCTACGTCGCCGCCCGGATCAGGGACCGTCTTCGCGGCCGGTCCGGTGCCGGCCTGGAGGTGCTGGAACTGCACGGGCAGATAGCCCCAGCGGCTCAGGACCGCGCCGTCTCCGGGCGGGAACCCGGCGGGTCCGCGAGGATCATCGTGTCCACCGCGCTCGCCGAATCGTCGCTGACGGTTCCCGGCGTCCGGCTCGTCATCGATTCGGGGCTCTCCCGTGAAGCGCGGCGCGACTCCACCCGTGGCATGTCCGGCCTGGTGACGATCTCCTGCTCCCAGGCGTCCGCGGAACAGCGCGCTGGACGGGCCGCCCGGCAGGGACCGGGGAGCGTGATTCGCTGCTACGGGCAGCAGACATTTGCTGCCGCGCCGGCGCACCAAACCCCTCAAATCGCGGTGGCGGACCTGACCGGTGCCGCCCTCGTCCTGGCCTGCTGGGGAGCACCCGGCGGCCGCGGCCTGGCTCTGCCGGATGCGGCGCCACAGGGCGCCATGGACCAGGCCGTCGAGGTGCTGCGCGAACTCGGAGCGGTGGAACCGGGCGGGCTCGCCTCGGATCTGGGCAAGACGTTGGCCAGTGTCCCTGCCGATCCGCGGCTGGCCCGCGCGCTGCTGGACGGTGCCGCCGTCGTTGGTCAACGCACCGCCGCCGAGGTCGTCGCCCTGGTGTCCGGGGACCAGCGCGCTTCCGATGCCGACCTCACGCGACAGCTGAGCGCACTGCGGTCGGGCAAGGAACCGGCGTCCCGTCGTTGGGCGGAGGATGTCCGGCGGATGGAGGCGATCGTCCGCAGGGAGCTGCCGGGGTTCGCGGCCGCCGCAGCCGGCGCGCCCGTTACGCCGGTGACCGGCGCGCCCGTTACGCCGGTGACCGGCGCACCGGTGACCGCTGCGGAGGCCGTTGGGTTCGTCGTCGCCCTGGCGTTCCCGGACCGGGTGGCGCGACGCGTCCCGGGCGCGGGGCCGCAGCGCTATCTGCTGTCCTCCGGGACCCAGGCTGGTCTGCCGGCCGGCAGCCCGCTGTCCGGGTTTGAATGGCTGGCCGTCGCCGAGGTGTCGCGCGCGCAGGGGCGTGACGCGGCCGGGACCGGTGCCGTCATCCGGTCAGCGGCGCCGCTGACCGCGGATGCTGCGCAGACCGCCGCCCGGCATCTGCTCAGTGAAACGGCGCAGGCACGGCTTGGCCACGGCAAGGTCACGGCGCGGCGCGAACGCCGGCTGGGGGCGATACTGCTCTCGTCCACGCCGGTACGCCCTTCGGCGGAGGAAGGACGCGCGGCAGTGGCGCGGGCGCTGGAGAAGGAAGGGCTCGGGATGATCGGCTGGTCGGCGGCCGCAGACGCCTTGCGCCGCCGCCTGGCCCTGCTGCACCGGGAACTGGGCGACCCCTGGCCGGATGTTTCCGGGCAGGCCTTGCTGGCCCGGCTGGACCAGTGGCTGGCGCCGGAGCTTGCGGCCGTGGCCGGCGGGGCTGCCACGAGCACTATAAGCCTGGCCGCCCCGTTGCGGCGGCTGCTGCCGTGGCCGGACGCGGCGCGGCTGGACGAGCTGACGCCGGAACGGCTCACGGTGCCCAGCGGTTCGCGGGTGCGGATCGACTACCCGGACGTGGCGGACGACGGCGGCCGGCCCGTGGTGGCGTTCAAGCTGCAGGAGTGCTTCGGCTGGGCACAGACGCCGCGGCTGGTGGATGGAAGGGTGCCCGTGCTGTTCCATCTGCTCTCTCCGGCAGGTCGGCCGTTGGCCGTAACGGACGATTTGGCTTCCTTCTGGTCGGGCCCCTATGCGCAGGTGCGGGCGCAGATGCGGGGGCGCTATCCGAAGCATCCCTGGCCGGAAGACCCGTGGACGGCGCCGCCGACTGCGCGGACCAAGGGCCGGGCATGACTGCCGGTGATGGTGGGGAACCGCATCCGGCGGACCGGCCTGATCCCGGACGTCGCCGGACTTGGACAGTGCTCAGGCTCGCGATACCCGCGGCGTCATCCGTGCCGCACCAGCGATCACGCGTAGGGTCGCACCTGTAACGGCGCACTCCTATGCAGCTGGAATACGCCACGTGGACCCCTTTAGCGTTCACGCTCCTTGGGGACGATGACCAGGGATCCGCCCGCAGCCGGCCCGGAGCCTTCGGTATTGTTCCGGGCGGGATGCCTCCTCGGTCCATTTGCCTGCACGGTGACGCCGATTCCCGCGACGATGACCAGCACGATCCCGATGAGGGCGCTGAAGCGCGGGATCTGGCCGAGGACGGTGAGCCCGATGATGACGGCGATGGCCGGCTCCAGACTCATCAGCGTTCCGAAGGCCGACGCCGGCAGCCTGCGCAGGGCGAGCAGTTCCAGGCTGAACGGGATCACGGGGAGCAGGAGAGCCAGTCCGACACCGACGAGCAGCAGCTGCCAGTTGAGGAGGCCGAAGACAGAAGGACCTACCGTGATGGTCGAGACAACGGCGGCAACGGGCATGGAGATGCCCAGCGCGTGCAGGCCGGCCACGG
This sequence comes from Actinomycetales bacterium, assembly GCA_038242035.1. Lineage (GTDB taxonomy): Bacteria > Actinomycetota > Actinomycetes > Actinomycetales > Micrococcaceae > Arthrobacter_M. Next base: position 1,181 of record JBBSSN010000248.1, on the reverse strand, counting down.
CATCGCCGGCCCTCTGCGTCAGCACAATATATGCGGCCCAACAGGTGGCGGCGCCGAGCGCGAAAAGAACGCCCAACGGATCGGCACCTCCCTGCCACGGTTCGGTCAGTGCCACCACGCCTGCCGCGGCGACAAGCGCCCACCAGCGGGCCGTCCCGCGTCCGCGCGTGACAGCCACGCAGAGGGGTCCAAGAAACTCCAAGGCGCTGGTGGTCCCGAGCGGCAACCGGACAACGGCGGCCATGAACAGCATGGTCATTCCGGCCGTCGCAATTCCGAGCAGTACGCAGGTGCGCAGCATGGCGCGGCTGAACGACGTCCGCCAGGGACGCGCGACCGCAATGATTATGACGGCGGCCCACACCAATCGCAGCCATGCCACGCCCTCGGGCCCGAGCTGATTTGCCAGCCCGACCGACGCGGCCAGACCCAACTGCACGCAGCACATGGCCGCGACGGCCATCGCAGTACCGGCGCGGACGCCGTCGAACTTGTTGCTGGACATCTACTAAGTAGACCCGGATCCGCCCGTTCATGTCCACGTGGTGATGTCTGACAAACCGTCCGGGAATCGTGCACCGGGACAGTTTTACCCGACCTGCGGATTGCAGATCGTGCTTCCGTCACCGTCACCGTCGCCGGACGGCGACGGCGAACGGCTCGCTGCTGTCCGGTTGAGGCAAAGCGACGAATCTTGGGATGTTTGTCCCATGACCTTGGTTTCCGGCCCACGGTACCAAGCAGAGGCATTCAGCTCTGGGATATTAGACACCATCAGAATATGAGTTTGGCTATAAATCAATTCACGGATTCGTAGCATAATCTTGCATCCGCTAAACCGCGAATACTCCAGAGCGACACCCGATCATCCAGGCTCGATAACCCTTGGACGAGAGCCTCCGAATGGTGTGACCATCACGACTGCCACTGATGTTTCTCGCACGGAATGCTCACTTCTTTCTGGCCTCATCGTGTTTAGGTGCAGGCCGGCCCGAAGCGCTCCCTCCAGCGGTGTCCCCGGCCCGAGCCTGCGGTTGTTTGACGAAGAACATCAACACGGCTGACGCGAGCAGGCAGGCAGCCATGAACACGAACGCTGCCCCTGACTTCGTGCCTCCGCCGAGCAGCCCGACGACGTATGCACCTGCAAACCCGCCCAGCGCACCGAAGGCATTGACTGC
>JBBSSN010000247.1:0-3902 GCA_038242035.1 Actinomycetales bacterium | reverse complement strand
GGCAACGAGGCGGCAACGAAGGCCGAAGCGGACAAGATTGAGTCCCTGCTCGACGACGCCACCAGGAATCTCGCGGGCACCGTCACCACCTCGATGCGCGCCAGCGGCGACTACACCAGCGCGCTGGTGATCTCACAGGACAAGCACGCGGCAGCCGATGCCGCGCAGATTAGGGCCGACGCAGCCGGCCAGGCATCCGCCAAGGCCAAGGTGCAGATGGGCCAACTGGCCGGAGACCTCTACAAGAACGGCGGGATGACGCCGAGCGTGCAATCGATGCTCAGTGGGGCCGCCTCCGCGGATTCGCTGTATCAGGCCTCCACGCTGATGGTGTTGGGCGAAAACCGCAGCAAGACATTCCAGACCGCTGAGTTCACTGCGTCCACCGCGAATTCGCTCCGGGACCAGGCCGAGGCCGCACGCAAGGCCGCCGACGACGCCACTAAGGCAGCCGAGGACGCCAAGACGAGGGCTGTGGCCGCCAACGACGCGCAAACTGCCGTGGTCACCGACAATGCACGGCAACGCACGGCTCTAGTAGAACAGCTGGCGGCCCTGCACAATACGACGGTGGCGCTGGAAGATGCCAGAGTCACTGTGCTGGAGACGCAAAAAGCCGAGGCCAAGCTGGCGGCAATAGTCGCGGCGTCCTCGAGCCAGACCGCTCCCATCGCTCCGGCTGCCGGCACGCAGGCCGGTAGCGCCGTCGCAGCCGGAACTCCGAACGCCGGTAATTCGGGCGCAGGAAATGCAAGGGCCAGCAGGCCGGCGCCGCCCGCCGCGGCCATCCCCGCGCCGGTGGTTCCGCCCGTCGGCGCGCAGCCCGCCCCGGTACCGGTGCCGGCACCCGCCCCGACACCCGCCCCGACACCCGTACCGGCACCGACACCGGCACCGCCGGTCGTTGCACCGCCGACGGGCAACGGCATTGCCGGCATGGTCAATTTCGCGATGAATCAAATCGGCAAACCGTACGTTTATGGCGGCGACGGACCGAACGTCTTCGACTGTTCCGGATTGGTTCACCGGGCCTTCGCCTCGGTAGGCATCAATGTCGCCAGAACCGGCACCCCACAGTTCTGGAATGCGCCCGTCCGCGTCCCACTGAGCCAAATGCAGTACGGGGATCTCCTTGTGTTCGACGAATACCCGGCCGGCAGCGGCAATTTCGGTCATATCGCGATCTACATTGGTGGCGGCAAGGTAGTGCAGGCGCTTAGCCCCGAACAGGGAATCCAGGTCACCGAGCTGTCCTGGATGTCCGGAATGTCCCTCTATCCGTACGCCGCCCGCTACTAACCGCACTCAGCCAGTGAAGGCGGGACCGAAGTCCACACGGTCGGCGAGCCTGGGATCGCCGGCCTTATCCTGGACCACCATTACCGGTCCCTTCGCGTGATGCAGCACGCCGTCCGTCGTCGAGCCCAAGAGCATGCCGGCGAAGCCGCCGCGCCCGCGGGTCCCCAGGACCAGCAGCTCCGAGGACTTAGTGGACTCGATCAGCACCTCAACTGGAGGGCCTTCAACGAGCTCCGTTTCAATCGGCAGCATGGGGAAATGGCTCTGCAGCCAGCGCTTGCCGGCTGCCAGCTGCTCACGAATGTCCTTGAACAGCGATTCCCTGTCCAGTGGCGTCGGCACCCAGGCCAGCGAACCGTTGTAGGGCGGGACCGCACAGATTACCTGCAGCGTGCGGCCGGCGAGCCGGGCCTGTTCGGCAGCCTTCAAGACGGCCAGCCGCGCACGGTCTGAACCGTCCACGCCGACGGATACCACATTTCGTACTTCCACTTTCTCCGATGTGCCGCGCCGCGCCGCTGACGGACCGGAAGGTTCGCCAAGGCGCTCACCGGAGATCAACGGAACGGTCACCGTAGGGCACTTTGAATGAGCCGGCAATGCACTGCTGACGGATCCGAGCAGCCGCCCCAGGAAGCCCCCTCTGCCGCGCGAGCCGAAGACCAGTAGCTCCGCAGTCTCGGACATTTCCCGCAGGACTCCGGCCGCGTCGCCGTTTTCCACCCGAGCATCCATTTCAATGTTGTAGTCCGCCACTTTGGCGGCCGCCTGCTGCAGGACAGCCTCCGCGCCCTGCCGGATGACGTCGTCGTCAACCGTTGCATAGCCGCCGTCCAGCCCGGAAGCGGCAAAAATCGGCACCGTGTAGGCCGTCACCAAATGGAGCGGCCGGCCCCGACGCTGTGCCTCCCGTGCGGCCCAAACAAGCGCGCAATTCCCCTGCTCCGAGCCGTCCAGTCCTACGACTATGCCAGTGGGTGCGGGAACTGGACGAGCCTGGTTCCCTGCCTCTTTACTGCCCATCGATTCGTCCACGACATTGCTCCTTTGCGGTTCCGGCGGTACCCGTCGACTGCACAGACGCGAGTCAGGCCCCCCTAAATGCGACTATTGCGGGTTAGTCAGTGCGCGTCAAGTTGGTTGTCCCGGACCGACGTACAACGACGGCGGCAGGGCAAGCAGCATTTCCAGGTCCACCAAATGCCGGCAAAGTGCTACCCAGAATTCCAAAACTTCTGTAGTGTTCGAGAAAGTGCGGATTCGTTCGGCGGTTTCTTTCCATCCCCAGCTACACTCCACACTCCTTACACCAAATACCCGGCTCCGCGGCCGTCCGTTCCAGAATGCTGCGGCCGGTGCAGCGGATGAAAATGGCGCTGTGCCCTTGTGCTTGATGTCCCTGTCCTTTCCTGAACGCCGTTGAAGGAGGAAGTACCCGATGACGAGTGCGCCTGCAGGTCCTGCTGGAGAGTCAGCCACCACAGTGGTGATTGGTTCAGGATTTTCCGGTCTGGCTGTTGCCACCGAACTCAGCAGGCAGGGTATCAACGCGATTGTGGTCGACGGCCTGGACTTCCTCTGCGGTGCCGGCCCGGGGCGCCGCACGGAGCTGACTGATCCTTCAGAGCTGAGTGAGCGCATCGATATCCTGCGGCTGCTGCGCCATTACGCGAGCAGTCACCATCTGGACGTGCGCGATTCAACTCGTGCCGTCCAGCTTAGCCGGGCAGTCATTGGGTCGAGTCAACAACCCAAGTGGATTATCCATACCGCAGACGGAATCCTGCTGGCAGATAACATCGTTCTGACCCGCTGCGCGCAGAACCAGCTGCGCCGGATTTTGGTCTCGCTGGGCATTAAGATCGGTCGCGACGTTCTCAGTGCGATGCGTGCCCTTGGGCTTTTCTGGGTTGGCGCGGGCGACCTGATCGCGCCAACCACTCGGGAAATTCTGCACCAGGCAAAAGTAGTCAGCCGGGCAATTTCCGCGCGCAGCATCGCCACGGCCCTTCCCGCTCTGGCCTAATCCGCTTTATTGAGCCGGCGCTTGGCGGTTACCGCCAGCCCGGCCACCAGTGCCACCAGCACCACCATCATGCCGATGACGGCCCAAGGAATACCGTCGGCCGAGGAAACTGCAGGAACGGCCGCCGGCGTCGCGGAGTCTGTCGGCGGTGCGATCGGTACCTGTGTTCCCGCCGAGGCACCCCCGGCGCCCGCCGCGGCGGCCGCGGCAGTGAAGGTGAAGGTTCCTTCAATCGGATGACTGTCCGAGGACACTACCCGCCACAGGACGGTGAATTCCCCCGCCGGCGCTCCGGACTTCAGTTGCTGTGTCACGGTCCCGTCGAGCACTGCGACGGGGCCTTCGGCCCATTCGGTTCCGGTGCTGTCCTTGACGGAAATGGCGGAGCCCAGAGCCCCCGGTGTGTTATTCAATGTAATAGTGATCTGCGCCGGAGCTGTCGCCACCGTCGAGCCATCCACCGGGCTGGTGGATTCCACCGTGTCGTGGGCGGAGGCTGCGCCGGCAGAACCGAACAATCCGATGAGGAGAACGACGGCGGCGAGCGCCGCGCTCACGATGCCGCGCTTTGGGCGCG
>JBBSSN010000246.1:0-3916 GCA_038242035.1 Actinomycetales bacterium | reverse complement strand
CCTGCAATGCATAGGCCTGCAGCAAGTCGCGGAAGTCACTGAGGTAATCGGCCAGCCTGTCCACGGCGACGGCCGAATCCTCCCAACCGGGCCAGGATTCTCCGCCGCTGTTCCCGTCACCGCTGTTCCCTTCGCCGCTGTTCCCTTCGCCGCTGTACAGTCGGGCGGCCAGGCCTGCGCCATCTTCGCGGACGCGCCACAGCGAGGCCCGCTCACCGGGATCGGGCACCACCTTTCCGTCCCGGATACGTCCGTTTCGGCGCAGCGCCGCCAGCAGGGCGTCCGCCTGCGCGGCCACGTCGTCGTCATCCTCGCCGTCCAGGTCCACGTAGAGAAACGCGTTCCCGGCCGGCAGTCCGCGGACAGAATCCGCGCCGCGGCGGTACTGCATCGTCTTCACAATGGCATCATCGATGCCTTCGATCGCGGCTGGATTAAAACCCAGGATGTCCGGAACATCGCGCGCCGCCTCCACCACATCCGGGTAGCCGAGACAAAGTAACAAGGCACGGGCCGGCTTGGGGACTAAACGGAGGGTGGCGGAGACCACGATCACGCAGGTACCTTCGCTGCCCACCAGCGCACGCGCCACATTGAAATGGTTCTCCGGCAGCAGCTCGGCAAGGTGGTATCCGGAAACCTGCCGGGGGATGGTGCCCAGATCCAGCCGGAAGGGTGCCAGATACTCCCCCGCCAGGCGGCTGAGAGCGGCTGTTATCCCGAGGGCGGCGGCAACGGCGGCGCCATCTTGCGGGTCAGTTGCCGCTACCCCGCGCGGACCAGCCGTCAAGCGGTGCCCCTCGGCGGTGACCAGCTGGAGTTCAAGGACATGATCGGACGTTCTGCCGTACCGGACGGAATGGTTGCCGCAGGCGTCATTCCCCACTGCTCCGCCAATGGTGGCCCGTGACTTGCTGGACGGATCCGGCGCAAAGGTCAAGGCCCCCGCGGTGGCCCGTTCCACGTGATCCTGCAGGGCGGTAATGACCACGCCGGCCTCAGCGACGATGCTGTTCTGCTGGCGGTCCAGGCCGCGGATCCCGTGCATATGGCGGGAAAAGTCCAGGACCAGCCCGGTGCCGATGGCGTTGCCCGCCATCGACGTTCCGCCGCCACGGGAGGTCAGCGGCAGAGACCGGGTGTGGGCGAAACGGGCGACGACGGCGACCTCTTCCGCGGTGCGCGGAAAGACGACGGCGAGCGGAGGGACGCGATAGTTGGACGCATCGTAGCTGTACTCGGACCGGCGTCGGGAGGAGGAATCGACGTCAATTCCCGCCGCGCGGAGTTCGTCGAGATCCGGTTCCGGCCGGCCATCCGCGTCGCGGCCGGCGCCCGGGGCATTGCCCGGGGCGTTACTGTCTACGGTTTTCATGGGGTGAGCGTACCGCTATCCACGCACTGCGGACAGGGCGTATTCGAGGGCCGCGTCGAGGGACCGCAGGCCCAGATCCACCTCGTCTTCGGTGACATTCAGGGCCGGGATGATGCGCAGAACATTGCCGCGGGCTCCGCAGGTGAGCAGCAGCAGATCCTGTTCGATCGCGGCCTGCTGCACTGCCGTGGCGGCCTGCGGATCCGCGTCCCCGTCCCGGTTGACGAATTCCAGCGCCAGCATCAGGCCAATACCGCGGACATCCCCGATCCCCTGGTGGCCGGCACCGATCCGCTGCAGCCCGCTCAGCAGCTGATCGCCCCGGATCCGTGCATTGGCCACCAGACCTTCGTCCCGAATGACGTCCAAGGTGGCGACGCCGGCTGCCGCGGAGACGGCGTTGCCGCCATAGGTGCCGCCCTGGGAGCCGGGCCATGCCTTAGCCATGACCGCCGTCGGGGCTGCGATCGCCGAGATGGGAAAGCCGCTGGCAATTCCCTTGGCGGTAATCAGGATATCCGGCGTGATGGAGGAATGCTGATGACCCCAGAACTTTCCTGTACGGCCGACACCTGTCTGCACCTCGTCGAGGATCAGCATGATGCCATGGGCCGTGGCGCGCTCACGCAGGCCCTCGAGGAAGGCCGCCGGCGTTTTCAGGTATCCACCGTCGCCCAGCGCGGGTTCGATGATGAAGGCCGCGGTATCCTCCGGACTGGAAATGGAGGTAAGCAGATAGTCCAACTCGCGCAGAGCGAAGGCCACGGCGTCTTCCTCCGGCCAGCCATAACGGAAGGCGTAGGGGAAGGGGGCGATGTGTACCCCGGACATCAGCGGAGCAAAACCCGAGCGGAACTTGGTCCCCGCCGTGGTCAGCGAGGCCGCAGCCACCGTCCGGCCGTGGAAGCCGCCTTGAAAGGCGATGATATTCGGCCGTGCCGTAGCCATTCTGGCCAATCGGATCGCTGCCTCCACGGCTTCTGAGCCCGAGTTGGCATAAAAGACACTGTCCAGTTCGGCGGGCAGGAAATTGCCGAGCTTTTCCGTCAGCTGCAGCAGCGGCTGGTGCAGCACGGTGGTGAATTGGGCGTGGATGACCTTGCCGGTCTGCTCGCGTGCCGCCGCTACGACACGAGGATGGCAATGGCCGGTGCTGGTGACGCCGATTCCGGTGGTGAAGTCCAGATACTTCCGACCGTCGGTGCCATAGATGAAGGATCCCAGCGCGTGGTCAACGATGACCGGCGTGGCTTGTTTGAGTGCGGGGCTAAGCGAAGTCATGGTTCCATCGTGAAAGGCACGACGCAGATTGTCAACAATAAGACGATAATACGCAAAATCCATTGACAAGCCCGCGGTGCCTCCTTAGCGTGGGAAGGTGCCCGATCTACAGAAGCCGCGTCTTGTCATTCTCACCGCTCCGGGGGTCCCCGAGCCTCACAACCTGGCCGACCTGCAATGCAAAACGGACATTGTGCTGGCCACTGCCGAGTCGCTGGAGACCGCCATGCAGGGTGCTGATATTGTGCTGCTCTGGGATTTCTTCTCCTCGGCGCTGCGGGACGCTTGGGCCGGTGCGGACTCGCTCAAATGGGTCCACGTTGCAGCGGCGGGCGTGGACGCGATTCTCTTTCCGGACCTCGTCCGCTCCGAAGTTCAGCTGACCAATGCGCACGGAACCTTCGATGCGCCTATTGCTGAATTCGCGCTCGCCTCCGTACTGGCGCATGACAAGCAGATTCATCTCAGTCATGATCTGCAGCACGCACGCCGTTGGACACACCGGGAAACGGCCCGCACCGGCGGATCCCGGGCGCTGATTATCGGAACAGGAGGCATCGGCCGGAAGATTGCGCGGCTGTTCCGGGCAGTAGGAATTGAGGTCCGCGGAGCAGGGCGTACGCGAGCCGGGGAAGACCCGGATTTCGGCACTGTGCTGCCAACCGCTGAACTGACGCGACACGTTGGCTGGGCGGACCATGTAGTGGTGATTGCCCCGCTGACCGAGCAGACCCGCGGCGTGATCAACGCGGAGGTGCTGGCCGCCATGAAACCAACGGCCCATCTGATCAACGTTGCGCGTGGGCAGCTGGTGGACGAGGAAGCGCTCATCGCGGCGCTGCGGGCCGGCAGCATCGCCGCCGCCTCGCTGGACGTCGTCGCCGTTGAGCCTCTTCCGCCGGAAAGCCCGCTGTGGGAACTGGAGCAGGTACACCTTTCCGCTCATATGTCCGGGGACGTCGCCGGCTGGCGCAATGATCTCGCCGATCAGTTCGCCGACAACCTGGACCGTTGGCTCGCTGGTTCACCCCTGGCGCACCGGGTGGATAAGACGCTGGGCTACGTACCCCGGCCCGCGATGCCCGGTCCGGATGGCGCTTCTCCAGAGGGAGCCGAAGTCGGCTAAAGGGCACAGCCGAAGTCGGCTAAACGGCACGGCCGAAGTCGGCTAAACGGCACGGCCGAAGTCGGCTAAACGGCACGGCCGAAGTCGGCTAAACGGCACAGCCGAAGTCGGCTAAACGGCACAGCCGAAGTCGG
>JBBSSN010000245.1:0-3962 GCA_038242035.1 Actinomycetales bacterium | reverse complement strand
GAGATGTCCGACGCATCGTCGATCAGATGGGCGGGGGTGTCCATCCGCTCGGCCTTCTCCACGAGCCGCAGTGAATTTGAGGAGTTTGTCGAGCCGATCACCAAAGCAAGACCAGCTTCGCGGGCCACCTGCTGCAGCGCCTCCTGACGGTTGGTGGTCGCAAAACAGATATCGTCCGACGGCGGCTCACGCAGCTGGGGGAACCGGGCCTGCAGGATGTCGACGAGTTCCGCTACTTCATCGGCGGCCAGGGTGGTCTGCATAAGGTACGAGACCCGGTCCGGGTCCGCGACCGCCACCGTCCGCGCGTCGTTGGCGGTCTCCACCAACAAGGTGTTCTGCGGGCGTTCGCCCATGGTGCCTTCGGTCTCTTCATGGCCGGCATGGCCGAGAAAAAGGACAGTATCGCCGTCGTCGGCAAAACGCCGTACCTCGGTATGGACCTTGCGGACCAGCGGGCAGGTGGCATCAATGACGTCCAGGCTGCGGCGTTTCGCCTCGGCGCGAACGGCCGGCGAGACGCCGTGCGCCGAAAAGATGACAGTCGCGCCGGCGGGTACTTCATCGAGTTCATTGACGAAGACCGCGCCGCGGCTCGCCAGATCCTGCACCACGTGGGTGTTGTGCACGATCTGCTTGCGCACATAAATGGGTGCGCCGCGCTGCGCGAGCGCGTTGTCCACAACGTCGATGGCGCGGACGACGCCGGCGCAGAAGGACCGCGGGCCGGCCAGCAGTACCTGGCGCGGTCCGGCAGCCCGTCCCCACGTTTCCAGGGAAGGCCCGAGCCGGGCCAGGGTCCGCATGGCCGTGCCGATCCGTCCCATACTGGCCGGGCGCAGCAGCGGGCTGGCGGCTACGTCGGCAATGACCCGCACCACGGCGCGGGCGGTACCCGGGGCCGCCGCCAGGACGGCAGCCGATTCCATATCGACACACAGTGCGCCGGTGGCAGCAAGGACCCCGCGTTCCTTCCCGGACACCACGTGGTCCGTGCTGACCATGGGACCGGTATGGACGCGCAGCCCCTGGCGGCGCAGTTCCGCAGCGAGCAGTTCGGCGCCGGGGCACGGATACGTTGCGCCCGCGCCCCGGACCTCGGTGGCGACGACGACGTCCCCGGCGACCAGGTCGGCGCGCAAGCCCCCGCCGATGCCCGCCACCACCAGCGCGCCGGCGTCGCGCACGGCCGGGGAGCCGCCTGCCCGGGCCCCCGCCTTCGCCCCGGTTCCGCATTGGAAGACCGTCGCCTCGCCGACAACGCGCCGCAGCGCCGCCGCTTCGAACCAACTCGGTGCGCAAATCATCAGTTTCGTCATCTTCAGCGGTGTCATTGTGGCGACCTCCTCAGGCAGCGGCCCAGCGCACTGATGGGAAACACCAGGCGATACAGGTGGTAGTTGATGTAAAAGTCGCCGGGAAATCCGGTCCCGGTATACTGCGGCTCGTCCCAGCCGCCGTCGGGCTTTTGGGCCGAGACGAGCCAGCGAATGCCCCGGCGGGCCGGTCCACCGTCGGCCTGCTGTGCCGCATGGAGTGCCAGCAATGCCCACGCCGTCTGCGACGCCGTCGACTCTCCCCGCCCGATCCAGGCTGTGTCCGCATACGAGCGAAGGTCTTCCCCCCAGCCGCCGTCGGTGTTTTGGTGGGAGCACAGCCACTGGACGGCCCGGCGGATGGCGGGGCTGTCCACGGATTCGCCGGCGGCTATCAGCGCCGGCACGACGGCCCCGGTACCGTACACGTGATTGGCTCCCCAGCGGCCAAACCACGACCCGTCGGCCTCCTGATGGTCCAGCAGCCAGCGGACACCCCGTTGCATGGCCTGGTCTCCGACGCCCCGGCGCGCCAGCATCTCGACCACGTGTGCGGTGACATCGGCGCTGGGCGGGTCGATCACCGCCCCGAAGTCACAAAACGGCAGCCGATAGGCAAGTTCGCGCGTATTGTCGGCGTCGAAGGCGGCCCAGCCGCCGTCCCGGCTTTGCATGCCGATCACCCATTCGGCCCCGCGGGATATGGCCGCTGTCCGCGGCGGAACGGCTTCGGCGCACGCCATCCCCAGCACGACCTCGGCCGTATCATCAATGTCCGGATAGTTGTCGTTGTCGAACTCAAAGGCCCAGCCCCCGGCCGGAGTGTCTGGCCGGCGCACGGCCCAGTCGCCGCGGCTGCGGATTTCTTCCCGGCACAACCAGTCCGCGGCCCGTTCAATGGCGGGATCGCCAGGGGAAATCCCGGCATCGCCCAACGCTACGAGTGCCAGCGCCGTATCCCAGACCGGTGACTGGCAGGCCTCAATCCTGCGCAGCCGCCCCGCGGGGGTGTCGTCAATGATAGTGAACCTGTCCCAGCCGGCCAGCCCTGCCGCCATCGCCGGATGATCAAGGGCATATCCGCTCGCGTGCAGGGCCATCAGGGAGTAGACCCACGGGGGTTGAATTCCTCCCCAGGAACCATCGTGCTCCTGCCGGTCCACAATCCATCCGGCGGTGCGCTTCAGCGCGGCCGTGCGCAGCGGCCGGCCGGGGAACCTCTTGTGCCGGCGCAGCATCCTTTCATACCGGTGCAGCAGCGCATCGAGAGCTCCGAAGGCGCGGGTCTCCAGGGGGCCGCGGGCGGCCTTGACCGACCACCGGGATGGGAATGCGCCGGACGTGGACGACCACGGAGGCGGTGCGGCCGGGCTCGCCGGGCCAGCAGGCGCGGAGGTTTCCCGCGGTGCGGCAGGGCTTACCGGGGCAGCAGGCGCGCGCAATTCCTCCACGGTAAAACCAAGGTCACGCTGTGGGCGCAGGGCGGACAGGACGGTAAGCGGGGCGATGGTCTGCCGGGCCCAGCAGGCAAAATCGTAGAGGTTCAGCGGGACCGAGGGCGGCAGGAACACCAGTTCCGGCGGCAGCGCAGGCACATCGTCCCAGCTCCAGGCGCCAAACAGTGCCAACCAGATTCTGGTGAAGACGCGGGTGCTCTCCAGTCCGCCGTGCTCCAGAACAACCCTGCGGGCGGATTGCATATGGGCTTCCTGCAGACCATCGCCGGCCAGGCGCAGCGCCAGGTAGGCCTCCGCGGTGGTGGATGGATCGGCTGGGCCACCGTAAAAGTTGGCCCAGGACCCATCCGCACGCTGCTGAGAGCGGATCCAGCGTGCGGAGTGCGCTGTCTGTTCGGCGGTGCGCACACCCAAAAACTGGCGCATCAGCAGGTCTTCGGCGTCCATGGTCACATTGGTCTCCAGCTCGCCCTGCCACCAGCCGCCGTCGCACTGGAGTTCCCTTAAGCGGCGGAGGGCGCGGTCGAGGGCAGACCGCGCGTTTGTGCCGATGTCCGCAATGGCATGAGCACTGACGCCGCTGGCGGCGTCGGTATTGACGTCCCCGGATGACATCGCTGCGTCTGCGCGCCGGGTGGTCGTGTCGAAGCCGGGCGCGGACGGGCTTCCGTCAATGGTAGTCATTTCGTCTCTGCTCCTTCGGTGCCTATCCGGTGCGTACCGTGTTTCGAGGTGGTCGTGTTCAGTGATCGCGGCGATTGAGCTGATGTGCCAGCGAGATGAATTCATCGGCGATCGGCGCCGGTATTTTCAGGGACCCGATGGCCGCGAGCGCTTCCTGCAGCTCACAGTCGGCGCGCTGTTCGGTCCATTCCCTGCCGCCCGCCGTCTCGACCAGTTCCGCCGCCTCGTTTAACTCGGCTTCGCTGAGCTCGCCGGGGCGGAAGTAAAGGGACTTCAAGCGCGTTCCGGCGTCGGTGCCCGATTGCAGCGCGTAAACCACAGGCACCGATTTTTTGCGGGAACGCAGGTCCGACAGGACTGGTTTACCGGTGCGTTCGGGATTTCCACAGATCCCCAGAATGTCGTCGCTGAGCTGGAACGCCATGCCCAAATGTGTGCCGAAATCGGCCAGGCCCAACGCAAGTTCCGCTGGAGCATCGGCCAGCACCGCTCCCAGTGAGGCACT